>JAZKDS010000028.1:0-6996 GCA_040387455.1 Bacteroidota bacterium | reverse complement strand
TTAAAAGTACTCAGGCTCCTGCCGGTAAGGTAGGCAAAGCGCTCCAGGCCCACATTAAAATTAAAGTTGCGCTGCATAAACTCTTTAAGGTCAATCTTGCCGGGCTCGCTAAAGTTAAACAGTATTCCTGCAAACTCAGGTTTAGTCTCTAATAGCAACAGCGCTATTTCCTGCACTTTAATATCAAGAAGCCTCTCGCTGGGCGATTCTTCGGTATTGAGGTAAGCAATAAGCGATTCGGCATAGCTTTTATACAGCACATTAGGCTCAAGGTGTATCACTGCTTCGGGTTCGGGTGCATTGTGTACTTGCTTACAGCTATTTTTAAGTTTCAGGAGCGTTTGCTCATCCATCAGCACCGATAACGATTTGTATTCAGTCCCGTCTTCGGCGGGCTGCTTGGTAAACTTGGCCAACCGGTTCTTTACATAAAAGGCAAAGTCGCCCGCTTTCAGGCTGTATACCTTTTTGCCATCGTTAATTTGCATGCACCCCGATTCTATATACGTAAAAATATGCTCAGGTATAAAATTCTCGCTCTCCCTGCTTACTTTGGTATAGCAGGAGTAAATAATTCCATGGCTTCTAAACGGATTTTGCATAGCGGTATAGTAAAAACCACAGGCACCCGGGGCACCTGTGGCAGTATTAAAATTATTTCTTTAAGTACGATTTTGTAAACTCAGAGTTAAAAAAGTCGCCTGAATCATCATCATGATCGGTACTAAGGCTCACGGGCAGCCATTCTTCCTTCTCTTTGGCACGGGCATCATCTGCGGCGGCCAGCATCCTTATGGCTTCGCTTCCCAGCACCAGGTGCACGGGCGGGTTAGGGTTTTCAGCAAGGTCAACCATTACTTTGGCAGCCTTATCGGGGTCGCCCACCGGCACAAACGTACCACCTTTAAAAAAGGCAGCCCTGTCGTTTACCAGCTTGTAGCCCTCAATTTCTTTAGCATAGGTCATACTGTCTCCGGCCCAGTCGGTCCTGAAACCACCCGGCTCTACCGATGTTACCTTAATGCCCAGCTCCCTTACCTCATTAGCAAGCGCCTCGCTAAAACCACTTACACCAAATTTTGCCGCCTGATAAATGGTTACGCCTGCCGCGCCTACCCTGCCGCCTATAGAACTTACCTGCAAAATCCTGCCGCTGCGCTGTTGGCGCATATAAGGCAATACCGCACGGGTAACCTCTATAACTGCATACAGGTTGGTTTCAAGCTGGCTGCGCACCTGGCTATCAGTGTAAGCCTCTGTAGCACCTGTTATGCCAAAGCCGGCATTATTTACCAGCACATCTATAGTACCAAAGTGTTTTACCACATCGGCTACGGCCTCATGCACACGGTCATAATCGGTAACATCAAGCTGTACGGGCAGTAGCTTATCGCCATATATCGCCACCAGGTCGTCTAACTGGCTAATATTGCGCGCCGCTGCCGCCACCTTATCTCCAGATTCTAATACTGCTATAGTAAGGCTGCGGCCCAGCCCCCTTGCACTTCCTGTTATAAACCAAACTTTTTCCATGATTCAATAATGTTTTAATTATACAGGCAAAGTTCGGGTATTATAACATCCACAGGTTTGTTGTAAAGCTCAATCACACTTTGTTAAAAAGGTCATTTTTTTTCAATACGGGTCAGTATATCGTTCATCATATCAATTTGCACCTGCTGAATCTCCAGCAGGCTCTGCTCTTGGTGTAAAATCAGGTGGTCTATTTTTTCGTGTAAAAGCCTTATTTCCAGTTCGCTTTTAAGGTTAACCATATAATCGTTTTGGGCCTTTTCCCGGTCTTTTTCGCCCTGGCGGTTCTGGCTCATCATAATTACGGGTGCCTGCAGCGCCGCCACACAGCTCAGTATCAGGTTAAGCAGGATAAACGGGTACGGGTCAAAACCCTTATTCAGGAAGATAAACGCATTCAGGGCAATCCACAGCAGAAAAAAACTTAAAAATGACAATATAAACGTCCAGCTGCCACCAAAACTGGCCACCTTATCGGCTACGCGCTGGCCTATGGTAAGGTCGGGGTCTTCGTCATCGGGGTTATCGCTCACTAACGATTTATCCCTGAGCGACTTTACCACCTTTTGCTCCATATCATCAAGTTCTCCTAACTCCTGCTGCAAAAAATCTGATATATACTTTTCACGGTAAAAATTCAGCTCGCTCATGGCCAGGGTACAGTTATCATCAAACTCCGGGGCATCTTTTTTTATCAGGTCTATAATGGGCTTGCGCACAAACGCCGCCGAAACCTTTTCCTTTTCAGGAAAATCTTTGCCTGAAAGGTCACTCTTAAAATTCTTCATATATATTAAAACCAGTCTTTTCTCTTAAAATAAATCACCATAAGTACAATGCTTACGGCCATAACGCCCCATACTACAAAGTAGCCGTTTTGGGTATGCAGCTCCGGCATGTTGTCAAAATTCATCCCGTATACACCCACAATAAAAGTAAGCGGCATAAAAATAACGCTAAATATGGTCAGGGTTTTCATTATCTGGTTCATGCGCTGGCTTTGTGCTGCAAAATGAAAGTTACTGGCACTGTCTAACGATGCCAGGTCATACTCAATCTGATCCAGCAGCTCCAGGCATTTTTGGTGCAGGCGCGCAAAAAACGTATGGCTGCTTTTGCGTATGGTTTCATACTCCTCTTCCTCCTTGGCACTTTTAAGGTTGTATAGCGCATCGCGCAGCGGCATTATGGCCCGCTTTAAAAACACCAGGTTATCTTTGGTTTTTTCTACACTGCCTATAATGTTGAGCTTGGGGTTAAGCTTGGCTTCGCTCACCATGTTTTCTATACGGTCTTCATAACTTTCTATGGTAATAAAAAAGTTCTCGATTATAGCATCAAGCATAAGGTACAGCAGGTAGTCGTTCTTTTTTTTGCGTACCACGCCGCTGCCGGTACGTATCCGCTCGCGAATGTGGCTAAAGTAATCGCTCTTTTTTTCCTGGAAAGATACAATGGTATTGCCCTTTAGCAAAAAGCTAACTTGCTCTGTTTTTACGGCATCGTGATCTTCCTGCGGCAGTACCGATTTGATACTGAAAAACAGTACGTCGCCCAGTTCTTCAATACGCGTGCGGCGCGATGTGTTAAGGATATCGCTAATTATAAAAGGTTCTACCTTAAACAATTCGCCTATATTTTTTATCAAATTTACATCATGCAACCCGTGCACGTTGAGCCACTTAACATCGTGTACCTGAAGTTCATCTGTACATTCTTTCACTACCCTCTCAAGGCCTACCTTACGGTATTCTTCATAGCCTTCTTCATCAAAAACAAAGAGTTGTGTGGCAATAGGTTCGGTGCGGTATTCGCCTGTATATTCATAATAATTAGGCTGAACGCTGCGCACCTGCTGGTATTTAATTCTTTTCACTAAAAAGCGGTATTGATACCCATAAATATAGGAAATTTTTAAAATGGATGCTATTTTTACCAAAAGTTTAATTATGGCCATCCTTATAACCAACATAAAAGAAATATTACAAATTCGCCCTGTCGGCATAGCAAAAATAAACGGTACCGAAATGGCTGAACTGCCGCAACTTACCAATGCCTGGCTGCATATAGAAGGTAATACCATAGCCGCCTTTGGCACTATGGATACCTGCCCCACCCTGCCCGCTGCTACGGTTATAGATGCCGCAGGCAAAACCGTTTTGCCTGCCTGGTGCGACAGCCATACCCATATTGTGTATGCAGGCAACCGCGAGCAGGAATTTGTAGACCGTATAAACGGCCTGAGTTATGAAGAAATAGCCAACCGTGGTGGTGGCATTTTAAACTCGGCTAAAAAGCTGAATGAAACTACCGAAGACGACCTGTATGACCAAAGCCGCCTGCGCCTTGAAGAGGTAATGCAGCAGGGCACCGGCGCCGTAGAGATAAAATCTGGGTACGGGCTTACAGTAGAGGGCGAACTTAAAATGCTGCGCGTTATAAAACGCCTTAAACAGGAATACCCTATTGCCATAAAAGCTACGTTTTTAGGGGCACATGCTTTCCCAACAGAATATAAAGAAAACCACGCGGGCTATATAGACCTGATTATAAACGACATGTTACCGGCAATTACCAAAGAGGGCCTGGCCGATTATATTGATGCCTTTTTAGAAACCGGGTATTTCTCTGTTGAAGAAACAGAACGCATTATGGAAGCCGGTAAACAATATGGACTGCCTGCTAAAATACACGTTAACCAGTTTACCGCTATAGAGGGCATTGCAGCCTGCGTAAGGCACAACGCCGTATCTGTAGATCATTTAGAGGTTGTTACCGATGAAGATATCGAGGCGCTTAAAAACAGTAACACCATGCCTGTAGCACTGCCCACATGCTCGTTCTTTATAAGCATACCCTACACACCGGCCCGCCGCATGCTTAATGCCGGCCTGCCCCTTGCCCTGGCCACCGATTTTAACCCCGGCACTACGCCCAGCGGCAACATGAACATGGTAGTAGCCACGGCCTGTATTAAAATGAAAATGACCCCCGAAGAAGCCATTAATGCCGCTACCCTAAACGGGGCTTATGCCATGGGCCTTAGCGAAACACACGGCACTATAACCGTAGGCAAGCGCGCCAACATAATAATAACAAAACCGCTTAACTCATTCTACCAGTTGCCTTACTCGTTTGGCAGCAACTTAATTGACACGGTTATTATTGAGGGTAATTTTATCTAAATAATTCAAAAAACTTCTGTTTAATTTAATAATTATATAAAATTAGAGCACAATAGTACAATTTTAATTAACAGTTATCCGTTTACATTTGTCTAAGGATTTTAGTGATCAACCACTAAACAGATGCAGATGAGAAACTATGATGATTTTTTGATTGAGCTAAATGCTATTTTGCCTTTGCCCAAAAATAATATTTATGTAAGCGCAGACGGTACAATAGAAGTAGATTTAAAAAAGGCCGGCAAAAATATTAATAAGGCTATAAAAAAATATAAGAAAGAAAATAAGCTATCGCCTGCCGAGGTAGCCAAAATAAAGCTTCTGGTTATTGATAGGTATTTTAACTACCGCAAAGCCATTAAAGACTAAAAAACAAAAAGGGCCCCGGTAAGGGCCCTTTTAACTGCTATCAACAGTGTATTATCTTATTTCAGTGTAAACGTTGAGTTACCTACCAAGGTACCTTTATCAAAAATATTTACATGGTACAGGCCTTTTTCAAAGTCTTTACCCGATATTTTTTCTTTAATATCCATTGTTTTATTTTCATAAATGGCATTGGTAATAAAGCTGTACGTTAGGTTATAATCGCCAAAAATTTCTGTTTGTTTGTCGCCAATAACATTATTTTTAGGGTCAATAATCTGAATGTAGTAGGTTTTGTTTCCGCTTTGTGCCACCTCGTTAGCCGCAAGTGTAAAGCTTATTTCAATAACATCTACACGTCTTGCTTTTTCAGTCTCAACAAGTTTACCAGAGCTTCTTTGTTTAAAAGCATTGGTTTTAAGGTTAAGAATGGTAACTTTCTGTGCTTTAGTAACCGTTTCGCTAAGCTTCGCATTTTGCTGTACAATGGTATCATTGTAAGCCTTGCTTGTGGTAAGTTCGTTACCCAGGCTGTCACGCTGCACGGTCAGGTTAGCATTTTCACCCTTCAGCTTGTTATTTTCGGCAATAAGGCCGTCCATTTCACGCTTTAGGCGCACATAATCATTTTTATATTTCCTAAGAGAGGCAACATCACCTTCAGATTTCTTTACCTTTTCAAGCAAATCTTCAATCTTGGCGCGTTCCGCTATTAGCTCCTCTTTAAGGCCGGAATTATCGGCAATGGCAGCATCATAATTTGCTTTTGCCGTTTCAAGGTCTTTAATAAGAAGGTCTTTGTCAGATAGTAAGGTTTTTTCTGTCTTTTCGCTGTCTGTACTCATTTTGTACATCCACGCAAGGCTGCCAACTAATAATATTGATAGTATTATTATAACTGCCTTTAAACTCGAATTGCTTTTTTGGTTGTCCATCTTGTAATATTTTTTTTTCAAATTTATATATATTTTACTACTCGCTTTTATTTTTAACGAAAAATTAAAAGAAAACATTATTTTTGGCTCCAACAATTATGGCATGGATAACATTATAAGGTTTACGCAAACCGACCTTACCAAGTATACAAAACAGCGCAGCGGAGAGATAAAATTTGGCGAGCGCATGCATACGGTGCCGCGAGGCGAAGACATGCTTGAGTTTATAAAACAATCTGACGCTCAGTTTGTTATGATAGGCATACCCGAAGACATAGGTATACGTGCAAACTTTGGCCGTCCCGGTGCCGATAAAGCCTGGGAGAGCACCCTAAAAAACCTGGTTAACCTGCACCACAACAAGTTTAACAAGGCCGGAGGGCTGTTAGTGCTCGGGCAGCTTGATGTGGCCGATAAAATGGCACAATCTGAAGGATTAGACCCTTATAATAAAGAACAGCGCAAAAAATTAATGGAGCTGGTAAGCGCGCTTGATAAAGAAGTTTCCCACACGGTATGCCAGATTATAACGGCCGGAAAAATACCCATTATTGTGGGCGGCGGGCAAAACAATGCTTACGGCAACATAAAAGGCATGGCCTTAGCCAAAGGAAAACCCGTTAACGCCATAAACTTTGACAGCACCACCGATTTTAAGCTTATGGAAGGCCGCCACAGCAGCAATGGCTTTAGCTATGCTTTTGAAGATGGCTTTTTAAAGAACTACTTTATTTTTGGCCTGCACGAAAATTAAAGCATTTTAACGAGCAGATGGCCCTGGCGCATGGCTTTATTGCCCATGCCCCATTTGGTATAGAAATAGACCTTAGTGCCCTGCAGGATGTAAATGCAACCAGCATTACACCCAGCGGCTTTAGCGTAGAAAAAGCACGCCAGTTTATACATTATTTTGCCAAGAGCAGCAATGCAGGCTACCTGCACATATGCGAAGGCAACACAGAGCCTGATAATGAGCT
>JAZKDS010000027.1:1322-2604 GCA_040387455.1 Bacteroidota bacterium | reverse complement strand
AATGGTTTTGCTTACGGCGGTTGCCAAAACCTCGGCAGGCACAAGGGTAACCGAAGGATCCTCGAGCGTTACGGCTTTAGGAAACTCATCGCCATTGGCATACGCCAGGGCATATTTACCCGAGTTAGAGCTTATCTCTATGGTGTTGTTATCTTCAACCGTAAAAGTAAGCGGCTGCTCAGGGAAGGTCTTTAGGGTTTCCAGCAATAATTTGGCCGGAACGGCAACGCTTCCTGTGCTTTCTGAATCTATTTCAAGGGTAGCCTGCATGGTGGTTTCAAGGTCAGACGATGATACCTTAAGCTCGGTGCCGTTCAATTCAAAAAGGAAGTTATCTAAAATAGGCAGGGTGTTGCTGCTGTTTATTACGCTGCCCAATACCTGCAACTGCTTTAGCAAATAAGAACTGGATACTATAAATTTCATAGTTAGTTTTATTGTTAATTGTGTTTCCTGTGTTTTTTAGGAGTAGCAAATATATTTCAATCTGCTGAATTTTTGACAAAAAATTATCAACACTTATTTAGTGTAAGCACGTTTTCGGAGCCATGTAAACAACAGCCCGAAGATGCCAAGTACCAGTAATGGCACCCCAACAGTTATTAACTTAATGGTATTGTAACTGTCATACACTTTTTGGGTGTTTAGCATTGGCAGGCTAATATCTTTACTACGGATGTTAATAAGTCCTGTATCATCCAGAAGATAGTTAACGCAGTTAAGCATAAAATCGCGATTTTCATATACTTCACCGGTCCATTTATCATAACCCAGCTCAAGGGGCTTGCCGTCTTTGCCAAACTGGTTTTTTATTACATCGCCATCAGATATTACAATCATTTTGCCTGGCTTGCCTATGGTTTTATAAGATGCATCTTTAAACGGCAGTACACGGTTTTCGTACATGGAGTGAAAGCTGCCCTCAAGCAAAACCGCTACCGGTATAAAACCTGATTTTGGCGGGTAATTGTTGGGGTTAAACTCTTCGGTAACCATATCAAGCCCTATAACCGTAGGTGTACCCACGCGTTTTGAGTATTGAGATGATGCCAGTAATATGTTCTTTTTGATACCGTTTTTAAGAGTATCTATGCCATTTGCAAAATCAAGCTTAATGCCGCCAAGGTTTTTTACAATAGGGTTTTTATTAACCGAATCTGGGTATACAAAAGGTGCAAACTTCCACATGTACTGCTGGTATTGCGTGCCTCTGTTGCCTTCCTGGCCGGTGGCAAGCTTAATGGGCGTTCCCATTTCGTCTTTAACAAGGTCCGGCAAAATC
>JAZKDS010000027.1:0-1312 GCA_040387455.1 Bacteroidota bacterium | reverse complement strand
TGAAACCGTATTTAAAGAACATATCGTTAAGGCCCAGGTCGCGCGGCAGGGCAGGAGCCGTACCGTTGTTGTTTAGGCTGTCCATTTCGGCCTGAACCGCATCTATAAGCCACAGGGTTTTACCGCCGTTAACTATGTACTGGTCTATAACCAGTTTTTCTTCTTCGGTAAATTTTTCGCGTGGCTTGGCAATAATTGCCATGTCATACTGTTGCAGTGCCTTAAGCGTTGCTTGTGGCTGTGTAGCCACAGAGTCAAGCGTAAAAGGCCCTACAAAATAGCTGTCTCTTATTTGTTTTAAAAAGCTGCCCATGTACTGCCCCGGAAGCTCTCCGTTGCCTTGCAGCACCACAATTTTCTTTTGTTTTTCTACAATTACCTTATTAAAGGCATCGGCAAAGGCATATTCGAGGTTTTGAACCGAGCTCTCTACGTTTTCCTGGGCGGTAGCGCCACGCTGGTTTTTAAGCAGTGGTATTTTAACCGTTTTGCCGTTGCAGGTAGCAATAGCCCATGGGAATATAGTAGTCTCGCTTTGCTTGCCTTTATCTACCACCGAAACGCTGGCAGGCTGCATACCGGCACCTATAAAGCTGCTTACTACGGCCTCATCAAGGTTAGGCACGCTTGCAATGCTTTCTTTTATGGCTTTTTCATCTTTTTTATCCTGGGGGTTAGCCATGATGTGGATGCTGTATACCAAATCGCGCTTATCGGCATCGGTACCTTCTGACTCGTCAAGAGGGTTAAAAAAAGTAAACCTGATTTCTGGATTGTGTGCCTGAAACTCCTGCAACAGCTGGCGTGTTTCGTCTTGCAGGCGCTTGTATTCGGGTGTAACATCGCCGGCTAAAAATACCTGTACATAAACTGGGTCGGCCGTTTGGTCTATAATGTTTAACGACGTTTCAGATAGGGTATAGCGCCCGTCTTTAGTAAGGTCAAAACGCTTGTATATAAAGTGTCCGGCTACGTTAAGCACCACAATGGCGGCTACTATTTGCAGCAGGCGCATACGGTTTTGCTGTTTTGGCGTAGCGGGCTTGTTTTCGGGTAGTTGCTTTTGCTCTTCCATTACGCTCTAAGGGTTTTAAGTTTATACACGGTTAATGAAAGGAACAACGCCGTAACGCTTACAAAATAAATGATGTTGCGGGTATCGAGCACGCCACGGCTCATGCTTTTAAAGTGGTAATCCATGCCCAGCATAGAAACAATACTGCCTGAACTGCCTGCAAAACCTGCAAGGCCCTCAAAGCCAAAGTACAGTACAAAACACAGAAAAACAGCGGTTATAAAGGCTACAATCTGG
>JAZKDS010000026.1:388-3973 GCA_040387455.1 Bacteroidota bacterium | reverse complement strand
AGATAACAACATAAACGCACAAGGCAGTCTTAACCTGTATAATATGCCAATAGGGCCATACACTATAACATTTACTGACAACTGCGGCTTTGAATATGAAAAAGTAGTTAATGTACCGCCGTTTGTAGAGCAGGATTTTTATATCATAACTCTTCCTTCTTGCGAAGCTGGTTTTGGTGGTCTTAGCTACAAAAGTGGTAATGGCAAACTTACAGAAGCTTACATAACTGCAGCACCTGCAGCGTTTAACCAATCATTGCCTTATAATGTAACTTCAACTATTAATGCCGAAGGTACTTTATACCTGGCAGACCTTCCTGCGGGAATATATAAAGTGAGTGCTACAGATTTTTGTGGTATTGTAAAAGAAAAAGAAATAAATGTGCAAGGTTATATGCCATCGGCAAACCCTTTTACTTTTACACCTAATTGTGGTGGTTTCTCAGCAAAAGTGACCGATACCAGCAATGGTGTTGAAGGGGTGTCTTACTGGCTTCAAAAATATTTTCCTGATACAAACACATGGGGTCATCCTGGTAACGGTACAGCTTATACATTTGATAATGTACCTACAGAGGCTAACAGTATAAGGCTATATAACAATAACGTTAGAAACAACCTTAATTATGTTGGAAAGTTCAGGATAATAAAAAAGTTTGAAACCATAACTACCGGAACTTCTCAAAACACTATGTGTGTAAGCATTCTTGGAGAGTTTAACTACACCGATATCCTGAAAATTAATACTGCATATACACTTGCGTGTGTGGGCAGCCCTGATGATGTTATGCTTGAAGTTACAGGCTATCCGGTATCTTATAAAATAGTAGAGAAAAACGGAGACAATACCTTTTACCTTGATAACGGAGCCAACAATGTATTTACAAACCTGCCCCCAGCAGAATATGTCTTCAGGATAGAAGACGCTTGTGGAAATATTGTTAACCAGTGGTTTAACGTTCAAACATTACCATCTTTAGCAGAGGCAACTCAGCCAGATGATATGGTTATATGTGTTGAGCCGCACAGTGGCCACACGGCAGAATTTAACCTTACAGACCAGACTGATGCTGTTTTAGGCCCACTGCACAGCGCAACGTATACCGTTACATATCATTTAACTTATGAAGATGCAGATAACGGCACTAACGCTCTGCCAGAGCAGTATACTAACATAACTAACGGACAAAACATATTTGTAAGGGTAATACACAACGAAATTTCACTTTGCCATGGTATTACGTCATTCAAAATATTTGTGGGCGAACACCAGGAGCCATTTATAATAACTTCTGGTACTATTTGTAATGAGGGTGAGCTTGTACTTACTGTTAACAAAGTATATGACAGCTATTTGTGGTCAACTGGAGAAACCACACGATCTATAAGAGTTACAGATATAGGTATGTATACAGTAGTTGTAGGCAAAGCCTACGGAACAGGTTTTTGTGATGGCTCTGCAGAATATGAAGTTAAAATATCAAATACCCCTATAATTGACAAAATTGAGGTAACCGACTGGACTGATGACGATAACACTATTACTGTCCTTACAGAAAACGAAGGTGATTTTGAATATTCTCTTGACGGCTTAACATATCAGGATGACAATGTCTTTACAGGCCTTGGTACCGGTAAGTTTGTAGTATTTGTAAAAGATAAAAACGGCTGTGGCCAGGTTATAGAAGAAGTTATTTTGTTAAACTACCCAAGGTTCTTTACCCCTAACGGTGATGGTAATAACGATACATGGTATATTAAATATGCTGCGTTTGAACCTCATTTTAATGTTCGCATTATGGATAGGTATGGTAAAATATTAACCACTTTTGGCTCAACCTCAAGAGGTTGGGACGGCAATCTTAACGGCATCCAACTACCTTCAACAGATTACTGGTTTGTGGTTACAAGAGAAGATGGCAGAGAGCTTAAAGGGCATTTCTCAATGCTTCGATAATCTGGTTGGTTTAATAAAGAAATCCCCTCAATGAGGGGATTTTTTTGTGTTTATACATAACCTTAAACTACTGGATATCAATATTATACTTAAGTAATAACCCTGCAATACCCTCTTTGCCAAACTTTGCTTTTTTAACCCTGTTCTTTTCAAGATCCATAGCATAATTTTGTGCTGACCTAAAATCAGCTTTTTCTAAAATGGTATTCTCAAAAACAGCTTCGGCAAGGTCGCACTCTTTAAAAAGCACACCGGTAAGATCGGCTTCAACAAAATCAGCTTCACGTAAGTTACAGTTAATGAACTTAGTAAACTTCATTTTAAGACTATAAAAGGAGGCAAACTGCATCAGGCACTTTTCAAAACCCACAGTAAATAAAAATGGGTCGGCCACACTAAAGTTAAGTCCAAGTAGCTTACAATCGATAAAAACCACCTCTTTAAACGCTGATCCTTTGATGGTTGCATTACCCAGGTTACAGTTTTCAAAACGGCATTGGGTAAACACAACACCGGTAAGGTTACTGCTTTCAAAATTGCACCCGTTAAAGGTACAGTTATCGTATTCTGCTAACTCTAAAGGATATAGCTTATAATTTTCTTTATCAAAAACAATGCTTTCTATCAGCTGCATAGTATATTTTATAGGGCTAAAGGTAGCTAAAATTGTTCAGAACACAGCTCCGCATTAACCGCAGCACCTGCTTTTGTACCCAGCGCTACTGCGGTACTTACTGATCTCATGGGAGTTACACAATCGCCGGCGGCGTATACACCCGGTACCGATGTTTTTTGCATCTCATCTACCGCTATATAGCCCATTTCATTAAGTGTACAACCCAGGTTTTCAGGCACATCGCTATGCTGTTTGTTTATAGGGCGGGTATAAATAGCGCTAACAGCATGCCTGGTACCATCGCTCAAAACAATCGAATTTACATAGCCATCGGCATGCTCCAGCTTTGTAACAGCGCCTTCATTAACAGCTATACCGTTGTTTTTCAAGCTAATAAATTGCTCCTCGGTAAAATCAGCTGGGCCATTGGTAAAAATACTCTGGTCTTTTGTAAGCTGGTTTACAAGCATAGCATAGTGAATAGCTACATCACCATTGCCTAAAATCACCGTCTTTTGGTTACGCAACTCATAACCATGGCAATACGGGCAGTGCACTACAGATTTTGCCCAGCAATCGGCCATGCCATCAATTTCGGGCAGTATATCTTTTACACCGGTGGCAAATATCAGTTTCTTACTTGTGTAAGTTTTTCCTGATGTAGTTTTAACCTCAAAACCATCATTGATTTTGTAGGATTCACTTACAAAATCCGCTTGATATTTCACATTCGGATATTGGAATACGCCTTTTTGCGCCTTTTCTAAAATCGCTTTCGGAGTATCGCCGTCATGGGTAAGAAAATTATGCGAATGTGGCGTATTTTGATTACACGGTTTTTCGCCATCAATAATTAAAACACTGCGCAGCGACCTGCCAAGTGCCATTGCGGCAGATAATCCGCTAAAACTTCCGCCAATGATGATTACTTCAAAATCTTTTTCCATTTTTGTATGCTAATTGGTATGATTTTAGCAAAGGTAAATAATAAATTTACTATTGCAACACAATT
>JAZKDS010000026.1:0-378 GCA_040387455.1 Bacteroidota bacterium | reverse complement strand
ATTGCATTAAAGAAATGAACAGAAGGAACACACCCAGCAAGACCGCTATTTTAGAGTTGCTTAAGCAGGCCAACTCTGCCCTGAGCCAGGACAGGATTGAGGCCGAAGTTAAGGGCACCATAGACCGCGTTACCATATACCGTGTGCTTAACCGCTTTTGCGAAGACGGCATTACCCATAAAATACTGGCCGATGACGGTAAGTACTACTTTGCTTTGTGCCACAGCTGTAGCGATGATAGCCACAACCACGACCATTTTCATTTCCGCTGCCTAAACTGCCAAAAAGTAGAGTGCCTGGAGCAGCACATACACCTGCATTTGCCGCCCGGATATACGCAGCAAAACATTAACAGCTGGGTAAATGGCTATTGCAGAG
>JAZKDS010000025.1:1709-2496 GCA_040387455.1 Bacteroidota bacterium | reverse complement strand
ACTTTTATCAAATTTGTATAATAAAAAATAGTCAACCTATTTTAGGACTAGTCACCATAAAATCCTGTAGCTATAAAAGTAGAAGCATATAGTTAAAAGCCTGCCGTAATAATTATTTATAACCTCTAACATTATAAAAAGTAAATCCTTTATAAGAATTTGTTAGAAAATTAATTTTATTTAGAATAATTAAAAATAGTGTTGTTTAATATAGATTTGAGATATACATTTGTGCCACCAAAAAAAGAAACCAAATGAATACTCAAAACTTAAAAAAAATCTTTACTACCCTATTGATTTTATGCACCATAAGCATATGGGCACAGGACAAAGCAGGTATTAGCGGCACCATAGTGCTAAACGACAATACCGCTGCCGAAAGCATTTCTGTAGAGCTTAAAGGCACAAACTACAGTGCCACAACCAATGTAAATGGTGTGTATGAAATTAAAAATATTAAGCCCGGCACGTATGTTATACGTATTTCTGCCATCGGCATTATGGCTGTAGAAGAAAGCTTTACACTGGCACAGGGCGAACAAGCCACTAAAAACTTTACCCTTAGCGAAAGCGCCGAGCAAATTAAAGAAGTGGTTATAGAAAGCCAAGGCAATAAATTTGCAAGGCAAACCAGCGAAGTGGTTTCTAAAATGCCGCTTAAAGATTTGGAAAACCCACAGGTTTACAACACTATTTCTGCTGAGTTACTTAAAGAGCAGGTAATAACAAACTTTGACGACGCGCTTAAAAACGCCCCCGGCATAGACAAACTTTGGGAGTCTACAGG
>JAZKDS010000025.1:0-1699 GCA_040387455.1 Bacteroidota bacterium | reverse complement strand
ACAGGCCGTGCCAGCGATGGTGCAGGTTACTTTTCATTAAGAGGATTTGCAGTACAGCCTACTATGATAAACGGCATGCCCGGCCTTACAAATGGTAGCCCTGATCCAGCCAATATAGAAACAATTGATGTTATAAAAGGCCCATCGGGCACGTTGTATGGCAGCAGCCTTATATCATATGGGGGGTTAATTAACCTTACCACAAAAAGGCCACATGAAGGCTTTGCCGGAAATGTATCTTATACAGGCGGCACCTATGGCTTAAACCGTTATACTTTAGATATTAATACGCCACTTGGTAAAGATAAAAAAGTAAATGCCCGTATTAATGCGGCTTACCATACCGAGAATAGTTTTCAGGATGCAGGCTTCAGGAAATCGCTTTTTGTAGCCCCATCGTTATCATATAAGGTAAACGAAAAGCTTTCGTTTTTTGTAAATACCGAATTTTATAATGGCAGGAGTACCAATCAAACCATGCTTTTCTTAGATAGGGGTTCCGTTTTAAGAGTAAACAATATGGATGAGTTAGGGTATGATAACAAACGTTCATACACCAGTAATGACTTGTATATGGATACTCCATCTGCAAACATTCAGGCGCAAATGAACTATAAGTTATCTGACCAGTGGACATCTCAAACCATACTTTCAAGAAGCTCTGCAAAATCAACAGGCTACTACTCTTATCTTTATGAAGGTACATCTACTGTAGAAGGTATTGCAGCGGCAACAGGCCTTCCTTATGATGGTGGTATAGTATTTGCCCGCTACATTACTAAGCAAAATTCTGAAACATTTGGTACAGATATACAACAAAACTTTATAGGCGATTTTAAAATAGGCAACATGCGCAACAGGGTTGTGGCAGGCCTTGACTATTTTAACAGGGTAATAAAAAGCAACAATACAGGCTATGCTAACAACGGCTACATATACATAGGCAATAATCTGCCCCAATTTACGGCCATAGCCACCGCCGCCGGTTTACCAAATGCAGCACAGGGCGATGATACAGGCATACTAACACAAGCTGGCACAGATGCAATTTTAGCCGGCTCTACCGCCACACCTTCGCAGGCAAGCCAGGAGATATTTAGCGCTTACGCTTCAGATGTTTTAAACTTTACCCCGGCACTATCTGCTATGGTAAGTTTAAGGATAGACCGTTTTAGCAACGATAATGGAGCACAAACAGCACTTTCGCCAAAATTTGGCATCGTGTATCAACCAGTACTTGATAAACTATCAATATTTGCCAACTACCTAAACGGTTTTGTAAACACAGACCCTTCTGAAAACATAGCTTTAGGGGGCGTAAGCACAGCGGTTACTTTTGACCCTGAGCATGCTAACCAACTTGAATTTGGTACAAAAGTCAACTTTTTTAACAAGAAACTTATTGGCTCTGTAAGCTACTACGAGATAGAAGTGAGTGACATGGTTTATACAATTTATGGTGCCGGCACACAAACAAGTATTCAGGGTGGTGCGCAAAAAAATAAAGGTATTGAGTTTAGCGTTACTGCTAACCCTGTACAGGGTTTAAACATAATTGCCGGTTATAGCTATAATGATGCTGTATTGACTGCAGGAGATCCAGACTTTATAAACCACAGGCCAGAGAGTGCAGGTCCGCAAAATTTAGCAAACCTTTGGGCAAGCTACAAATTTAATGGCGGTGCGCTTAACGGTTTTG
>JAZKDS010000024.1:0-4868 GCA_040387455.1 Bacteroidota bacterium | reverse complement strand
CCAATACAGCCTTTAGCTGCACTTCCATTGCGGGATTTAATTCAGGCCGTGGCTTATCAAAGTTCTCAAAATCAGCGGCGCTTGCCACAAGGTTTTCACCACCACCCTGTACATGATATTCTACCTGTGGCATCTTCCCGAATTTTTTTACGTTTGATGCAGGTACATCGCAACCACTGCCTATCTCTACAGTGCTTATCCAGCGGTTATAGTCGGCAAGCTCATTTCCGGCTTTTTGTGCAAAAAGAAAATAAGGCATCCGTATGGTGAGCTCATTATTTTCGCACAGTGCATTGGTTACGCCATAATCATCGGGAAAATTTTGAAATCCTCCACCGGCATCCATAATAGCCGTTACGCCTAGACGGTTCATTTCGCTCATAAATTGCTTGGTAGAATTCACTTTTTCTGAAGCGGAAAGTTCCGGCAGTTTTGAAAGGGTAGAGTAGAGAATAAACGCATTTGGTTCGGCCACCAGCATACCTATCGGGTTGCCATTGCTGTCTTTTTCAATAAGGCCGCCGTTTGGATTAGGTGTTGAAGCATCAATTTTCAGCTCCTTAAGCCCGGCAGCATTTAAATAGGCATGCCCATACAGGTGCAGTATAAAAGTAGGTACGTTGCCTGTTGCAGCATTAATCTCCTCAAGGGTAGGCAGCCTTTTTTCTTCAAACTGGTAGGCATTCCAGCCTCCTACAACACGCACCCATTGGCCCGGTGGTGTTCTTTGTGCCTGTTCTTTAAGCATGGCAAGCGCCCTTTTAAGCGAACGTACACCATCCCATCGCAATTCGGCATTAAAGAACCGGCCACCCCGTATAATATGCATGTGCGAGTCGAATATACCGGGTATTATAACCCGTCCGCCCGCATCAATTACAATGGTGTTGCGGTTTTTCAGTTTTAGTATTTCAGCATTTGTTCCCATCCTGATGATTCTTCCGTCTGCTACGGCAATGGCCTGAACAATATTGTCTTTTTCATCAAGGGTATGTATTACTGCATGGTGCACTATAAGGGTAGGGGCGGCAGCTTTGCTCTGGCCCGCAGCACCTGTAACGACGAACAAACCCAGAATTAGCAACGTAATTATTTTTTTCATGATTAAGTTTATTAAAGAATTGAGTGTTGACAGTTTAAAAGGCAGCCCGGTGATCCTGGCCGCCTCTTATACAGGCCATTATTGCTTTATATACTGCACTTCAATTTCAAGCTTTACATCTTCGCCTACTAGTACACCACCGGCCTCCAGAGTTGAGTTCCAGTTGAGGTTAAAGTCTTTACGGTTGATTTTACCGGTAATAATAAAGCCCGATTTTATATGGCCCCACGGGTCCTGCATTTGGCCGCCATATTCTACATCGAGCACTATCTCTTTTGTTACGCCGTGAAGGCTTAAATTTCCGGTAAGTTTGTATCCGTCTCTGTTACTTTTTGTGAACGAGGAGCTTGTAAATTCGATTTTCGGGTAGTGCTGGGCATCAAAAAAGTCTGCGGAAAGTAAATGCTTGTCTCTATCTGAACTACCGGTGGTAACAGAGTCTATATCGGCATCAAATTTAAAGCCTGCATTTTCAAGATCTTCACTATTGGCAAGTATTACAGAATTGAATTTTTGAAATTTTCCCGAAACATTGGTAAACATCATGTGTTTTACTTTAAAGCCGATAGCTGAGTGTGAAGGGTCTATGACCCATTTAACGGTTGACATATTTTTAGTTTTTAAAGGTTAATGGCCAGAGTCTTTTTATCTGGCCGTGTATTATTATGATTTGTATCTCTAAAGACCAATAAAATGCCAATTATGTTAAAGTGCTGATTATTAATAAATTAAATATTTATGTATTTGTGCTTTTCGACTGCATATCGTTTTCTTGCCTGCTTTCAGCGAAATATGGTAGAGCTACCATAGCTTTTTAGACGCAGAATGGTATACACTCAGCCAAAAGCTTTCACTGTTCAGCAAAAAAAGCCGCTCAAAGGCAGCTTTTTCCAAGTGTTACAAGGGGGGTATTAGATGTACTCGCGCTTTATGCCAAGTTTTTTCATCTTGGAATTTAATGTTGTGGGCGGTATGTTAAGCATTTCTGCGGCACCGCCTTCGCCCCATATTTTTCCTTTGCAACGTTGCAAAACATTTATAATATGGTCTCTCTCATTCTCTTCAATACTTTTTACAGGGCTGTAATCGTTTGCCGGGGGCTTTACTGTTGGCGGCATTTTGGCCATCCCCTGTAATGCAATATCAGTAATTATATCTCCTTTTGTAAGGAGCACGCTGCGCTCAATAATGTTTTCAAGCTCACGGATGTTACCCGGCCAGGGGTACTGCAACATTTGCTGTAACACTTCGTTTGAGATGCCTGAGATACGTTTTCCTGTTTTTTTATTAAAGCCGGCTATAAAATGGTCTGTCAGTAATGGTATGTCATCAATACGCTCACGAAGCGAAGGCAACTGTATAGGGAATATGTTGAGGCGATAATACAAATCGAGCCTGAAGCGCCCTTCGCCAACTTCTTTTTCAAGATTTCTGTTGGTAGCGGCTATAATGCGTACATCAATTTTTATAGTTTCCCTGCCGCCAATGCGCTCAATTTCTTTTTCCTGCAATACCCGAAGTAACTTTGCCTGCAGGTCCAGTGGCAGTTCTCCTATTTCATCAAGGAATATTGTACCGCCATCGGCAAGTTCAAATTTGCCGGTACGTTTTTCTGTAGCGCCGGTAAATGCCCCTTTTTCATGTCCAAAAAGTTCTGACTCTATAAGATTGGCCGGCAGGGCGGCACAGTTTATTTTAATGAGTAGTTTGTCTTTTCGCGGTGATAGCTTGTGGATGCAGTCGGCTATGCGCTCTTTTCCTGTACCGCTTTCGCCAAATATC
Organism: Bacteroidota bacterium; assembly: GCA_040387455.1. Taxonomy (GTDB): domain Bacteria; phylum Bacteroidota; class Bacteroidia; order Flavobacteriales; family Flavobacteriaceae; genus Flavobacterium. Next base: position 1,984 of record JAZKDS010000024.1, on the reverse strand, counting down.
AAAACCGATGTATTTACCGGAGCCACCTGTACTATATAATCAAATACATTAAGCAGCATATGGCTGTTACCTATAATCCCCTCAAACGTGGCACCCCTGTTTTGAGTCTCTGGCGCAGGCGTCTCTTCCTGTGGTTTAATGCTAAGAGGCATTTCAATTTTTTCTGTGTTCAGGAGGCTTTGCAGGGCATCGGCAAGAAAGTTGTGCAGGCGGTGTGCCGTAGCCAGGTGTTCCTGGTTGTAGGCATCGGGCCGGCGGCTGTAAAAGAAAAAGAAAAACACCTCGCCATTATACAAATGGACCGGCATTACAAAATTAGAACGAAGCCTGAAGGTATCTGCATAAAGCTTTTTCATAGACGGGTGCACCGTTACAGTCTCAAAATCGTTGCCGGTATAAAACCGTGCCGCCAGGTCTACCGGTGTGGTTTGCTGCAGCGCTTTTAATTCATTCATTTTCAGGTTGGTCATTTCCTGCAATTCTTTAATGCCTATTACCTGATATTCTTCAAAGCCCAGCCTAAGGAAATTAAGCGCATTGTAAGGCACGGCCCCCTGCGTAATATACCCCGAACCGGCAAAATCAAAAGGTATAAAGGCCTGTAATGCCATGTTGATGTGCAGCATTTTATCTTCAACAGATACTTTTTTTTTAAGTATTGTTTGCAGCTTTTCACGAAAGTGTACGGCTTTCCTCGTTTCGCTTTCCTGACTGTTTTCATGCCTGTAGCGTGCAATTTCGAGCGTAACAAGCAGGTCTTTCTTCCGGAAAGGTTTTACTAAAAAGCCATAAGGCTGCGTGGCTTTTGCCGCCTCAAGAACTTCATGGTTGGAGTTTGCAGAAATATAAATAAAAGCGGTATTGGTTTCGCGCAGTTTTTTTGCCAGGTCAATTCCGGTTTGGGGGCCTTTAAGAAAAATATCTACCAATACAAGCGTGGGCTGTTCTAACGCTGTAATTTCAAGGGCCTGACTCACGGAGCGGGCAATGCCACACACCGCATAACCAGATTTTTCCAGCATGATCTTCAGGTCATTGGCTTCAATAAACTGGTCTTCTACAATAAGTACTTTTTCGTTCATAATGTGTTGTTTTCTAAAGTATAATCCTGGTGTATGCCATGTGTTGAAAGGTCGTAAATAAACCTGATGCGTATTACGGTGCCGCTGTCGCTGTAAATTTCAAATTTACCTTCCAGGTCTCCGCTAAGTCCCTGCATGAGGCTCATACCTAACGAATTTTCTTTCCTGTGATCAAAGTCATCCGGGAGTCCGGCACCGTTATCGGTAATAATAAGCTCGAAGGTATTTCCGGCTTTCATTTTAAACGAAACGGTTATAATGGCCTCAGGGGTATCTTTAAACGCATACTTAATTGAGTTGGTTATGGCCTCGTTAAGTATAAGCCCAATGGGCACTGCCTGCGAAACATCAAGCTTTACATCGTCTACATCAATACGGAAAACAATTTTTCCGGTATCAAAAGAATCTTCAAGATAAGCCACAAGCTCATGTACATAGACCTGCATGGCTATTGCTGCCATGTTATCTGACTGGTAAAGCTTTTGATGGATGAGCGACATAGAATGTACCCTGTGCTGGCTATCGCGGATGGCGGTTAGTGCTGCCTCATCCTTAAGGTAAAACGACTGGCTGCTCAGGAGGCTCATTACAATTTGCAGGTTGTTCTTTACCCGGTGGTGTATTTCCCGGAGCAGCCATTCTTTTTCATCTACCAGTTTGCCAAGGGATACATTTTTATTGTAAATCTCCTCTCTTTGTTTCTCCAGTTTTTTGTTTATATGTTGCTTATGCCTGTAGCCTTTGTAGAGTGCCGTTAAGATAAATATAAGCAATACTATGGCTGCATAGGTTATATTACGGGTTAGCGTTACTTTTGCAACCCGGGCTTTTTGTAATTCGCTTTCTTTAGTGAGCAGCTTTATACTCTGGCCTTTAAGCAGAATATCCTTGTCCTTTTTCTC
>JAZKDS010000023.1:0-9295 GCA_040387455.1 Bacteroidota bacterium | reverse complement strand
GCCTTAAAAAACGAGTACCTAAAAACCATCGATGCTGTAATACTGTTCCTGCAGGGCAAAAACCCCACATTGGCACACCTTATTTGCAGCGAAGACTTTTTACCCGAAGCGGCGCGCTTTGCACAGCTTGAAGAGTTAGACTGGGCTTTTGGAAGCATGGGCGTTCAGGACAAGGCTAAACACCTTGCCACGCTGTATTTAGAAGATATATCAGACCTGATTGTAGAGTGCATCGACCCGCATTTTGGCTTTAGCCGCTACGCCGAAAGGCTGGGGCGCTCGGCCAATAGTTTTGACGAATTGTATGAGGCCCTGCAACAGCCCTATACCTATATAGATGAACTTTTAATTGATATACTCCATACACGCCTTGCGGCTGTTAACCCTGATTTGGTATGCTTTTCAGTACCATTTCCGGGTAATTTGTATGCCGCGTTCAGGAGTGCGCAATACATAAAACAGCACTACCCTAATGCTAAAACAGCTATGGGTGGCGGGTTCCCAAATACAGAGCTGCGCTCACTGGCCGATGTGCGCGTAATGGAATTCTTTGATTTTATTACGCTGGATGATGGCGAAAGCCCCATTGAATGCCTTATTGAGCATATTGAAGGAAAACGCGATGTAAGCCAGCTAAAACGCACCTTTGCACTAGTAGATGGTGCTGTTAAATATATAGATAACTCCGGCTGCCGCGATTATAAGCAAAGCGACGTGGGCACTCCCGATTATAGCGATTTGCTGCTGGACAGCTACATCTCGGTAATAGAAATTGTAAACCCCATGCACCGCATGTGGAGCGATGGCCGCTGGAACAAGCTTACAATGGCACACGGCTGCTACTGGGGCAAGTGCACCTTTTGCGATATATCGTTAGATTATATTAAGGTATACGAACCCGTGGCGGCAAAACTGCTGGTTGACCGCATGGAAGACCTTATTGCCCAAACCGGCCAAAATGGTTTCCATTTTGTAGATGAAGCCGCACCTCCTGCCTTAATGCGCGAAGTGGCACTCGAAATACTGCGCCGCAACCTGGCCGTGACCTGGTGGACAAACATCCGCTTTGAAAAAAGCTTTAGCGCCGATTTGTGTAAGTTGCTCAAGGCAAGCGGCTGCATAGCGGTTTCTGGCGGACTTGAAGTAGCCTCTGACAGGCTGTTGGAGCTGATACAAAAAGGCGTTACTGTGGCACAGGTAGCCCGCGTTACCAGCAATTTTACCCAGGCCGGCATTATGGTGCATGCCTACCTTATGTATGGTTTCCCTACACAAACCGCACAGGAAACCATAGATTCGCTCGAAATGGTGCGCCAGATGTTTGAATGCGGCATACTGCAAAGCGGCTTTTGGCACCAGTTTGCCATGACTGCACACAGCCCCGTGGGCCTTTATCCCGAAAAATTTAATGTAGTAAAAGAAAGCGATATTGTGGGCAGCTTTGCCAATAATGATATTGTACACATAGACAGCACCGGCACAAACCATGATAAATACAGCTTTGGCTTAAAAAAGTCGTTGTTTAACTTTATGCACGGCATATGTTTTGACTACCCCCTGCAAGATTGGTTTGAGTTTAAGGTGCCCCGCACAAAAGTGCCGCACGACTATATTTATAATGTATTGCAGGAAGGCGAAGGCTTTGGCACAAAACCTACTGCTAAAATAGTATGGATGGGCAGCGCCCCTTTAATTTCTTATTTTACCAAAAATAAAAAAGGCCGCACATTTGAAATGGCGGCACTTGAGTTTCATGATAAAAAAGAAAGCTTTAGCATACAAACCCCGGCACAACAGGGCCAATGGCTGGCTGACTTTTTGCAAACGGCATCAACGGTAAACAAGCCTGTAACTTTTGCGCAGGCCAAACAAAGTTATGAAGCCTTAGGGTTAGAAGACGATTTTGAGCCTTTTTGGTACAGTAAGCCCGTTACTACGCTTCGCGATTACGGTTTACTCCTTCTCTAAATCAGCCTCCTTATCATCGGATATTTTCCTGAGCTCTTTGTATTTTTTTTGCTGGTCATCGCTTAAAAGCGGCATTATTTTATTATCTATCCGATCATAAATACCCTGCGCCTTATCTTTAATTTCATTTTTTGTAAGACCCTGGCTCTGGTTAAGGCTGTTAATATTATCGCGCTCACCTTCAAAAATCTCTTTCATGGCCGCTGCCTGAAAATCATCCAGCTTCAGCTCTTTTTTATAATAATCGACAGATTGTTCTACAAAATCAACTTTTTCGCGCTTGCCCCTTTTATATTGTTCGCGGCCTATGCGGCGGTCTACCTGGCTAAAGGCATCGGTGGCAAAAAATAATGCAAAAGCTAAAAACAGGTATACTATCCTTATATTCATAACATTGGTATTTAAAAGTCAAACTTAATAAAAAAAGCTAAAGTTTTCACTTTAGCTTTTATATTAATTCTGTGCAATGTCCGCCGGAACACCATAAAGGTCAAACTCGGTGGCATCGGTAATTTTTATATTTACAAACTCGCCTGTTTTAAGATAGGCTATAGATGCATCAATAAGCACTTCGTTATCAACATCGGGGCTGTCAAACTCAGTGCGGCCCACAAAGTGACTTCCTTCTTTCCTGTCTATAATACAACGGAAGGTTTGTCCTATTTTTTCCTGGTTCATTTCCCAGGAAATCTGCGATTGTATTTCCATGATCTGGTTGGCGCGGTCCTGCTTAACATCGGCAGGCACATCATCTTCCAGCAGGTAAGCATGCGTATTTTCTTCATGGCTGTAAGCAAAACACCCCAAACGGTCAAAGCGCATCTCCTCTACCCAGTTTTTCAGGATCTGGAAATCTTCTTCGGTTTCGCCCGGATAGCCCACAATAAGCGTGGTACGAATGGCCATACCCGGTACTGCAGTGCGAAACTCTTTAAGCAGGCGCGTAGTTTTTTCCTGGGTGGTGCCACGGCGCATAGATTTCAAAATTTTATCTGAAATGTGCTGTAGCGGAATATCAAGGTAGTTACAAATTTTTGGCTCGCGGTTCATAAGCTCCAGTACATCCATCGGGAAACCAGAAGGAAATGCATAATGCAGCCTGATCCACTCAATACCTTCTACGGCAGCAAGGTTTTCTAATAGCTCGGCAAGGTTACGTTTTTTATACAGGTCAAGACCATAATAGGTCAAGTCCTGGGCAATAAGTATAAGCTCTTTAACGCCGTTTTTAGCAAGGCCCTGAGCCTCTTTAACTAGTTTTTCTATAGGCTGGCTCACGTGTTTGCCGCGCATAAGCGGTATGGCACAAAAACTGCACGGGCGGTCGCAGCCTTCGGCAATTTTTAAGTAAGCATAATTTTTAGGGGTTGTTGTAAGGCGTTCGCCAAGCAACTCGTGCTTATAGTCGGCCCCAAGGGCTTTAAGCAGCAGCGGAAGCTCTGTAGTGCCAAAGTAGCTGTCTACATTTGGTATCTCCTTTTGCAGGTCTGGCTTGTAGCGCTCGCTAAGGCATCCGGTAACAAAAACTTTGTCTACCAGGCCCTGCTCTTTTTTGTCTACATAATTCAAAATCATGTTAACCGATTCTTCCTTGGCATTATCAATAAATCCGCAGGTGTTTATAACAATAATGTTTCCTTCTTCGTGTGCAGGAGCCTCATGGGTAACATCTTTACCACTGGCCTTTAGCTGGCCCATAAGTACTTCGCTGTCGTACACGTTTTTAGAACATCCCAGCGTGATTACATTAATTTTATTCTTCTTTATAGACTTGGTTCTCATGACATTGAAAATTGGAGTGCAAAAGTACGGATTTATTGGTTCTCAAAGGGGTAAAGCAGTTAAAAATAAATTCCAAAACCCAAATAACAAAATACAATGCTTAAACTTTAAACGTAAACTCTAAACAAAAAGAAAAAGCCACCCGGTTACTACCGGACGGCTCTTCCACTTAAAATAGCAAGATGAAATAATAAATATTATAAATCCATAGTATAAGACAATACTATGTTGTTGTTAGTTGTTTGTACACGCGCGGCATCTACAAGGCCCGGCGTAAGCAATGAAACATTAGTATTGCGCTGGTACCATGTATAAGCCAAATCAAGCTTAGAACCACCCAGGTTAAAGCCTATACCGCCACTATAGCCGGTAAGGTTACCTATGGTAGTACCATTTTTATAAGGACTTTGCGCATAGCGATAGCCACCCCGCAGGCTTATATTTTTTATACGCCACTCTGTACCCACGCGCAGCTCTCCGGCCACATCCATGGTTTGGGCAAGCTCTGCATTAATAGCACTGTAGCTTGAGCCCGTATATTTTGTATTGCTATAATCCTGCACGGCATAATCTACACTAACCAGGCCGCTTTTGCCAAATATATAAGCAAGGCTGCCGGTCCATTTTCCGGGAGATTTTATAGTATAGTCATTCAGTATATAGGTCATGCCCGGGTTTACCACACTCATACCATTACCACTGGTACCTTCGCACTCAGGACAGTAAGATGCTATAGATTGTGTAATCTCGTCCTGTAGCTTTAGCCACGTAGGCGATTTCCAGGCAAGGCCGGCGCGCAGCTGCTCGGTAATTTTTACAATACCACCTAAATCAAACGAGAAGCCCCCCCCATAGGTATAGCGTTCATTATAAAAATCTACATATTGCAGGCCTGTAGCAGCGTTATTGCTAACATCTTCGCTAAAGCTTACATTGTTTACATAATTAGTTACGTGCACGTTAAGGTTAGCTCCCACATATACACGCTGCTTAAGCTGTGCAGCAAAGTTTAAGGCAATCTTGCCGTTGTAGCCTGTATTATTGATCCAGCTTTGCTGATAATAACTGCCCGTTTGCGGCACATTACTTACATAAGTGGTATTATCATTTTGAGAAACCGGATTGAATATAAAAGCATTATAGCCCAGGTAAGCCTGCTGGTCTATAAAGTTCATATTATCAAAATTACCATTATTTAGGGTGCTTAGCGGTATAGGGCCTTCATTGCCCACGCCGTTTGCATATCTTAAAAAATAGTTATCAATAGAGTTGGCGCTTGTGCCCCCCAGGTAATAACTGTTATCAAAACTGTTGTTGTTTTCATAATCAAAGCCCAGTGTAAACTTTTGCATAAAAGCATCGGGGTTGGCATTTGTAAAAACAAATACTGCACCCACCTGGTTCAGGTCAAAAGAATTATCGTTAGCCTGTGTGCGGTTGCCATAATAATTAGACTTATTATTGGTATTATAGCTGCTAACCGTGGCCGTACCCTGATTGAAATTAAAAATTGCCGCACCTGCCGGGTTTATGTTTATAGCCGACATGTCTCCGCCCACGGCGCCAAAAGCACCGCCCATGGCACGAAAACGCGCTGTACCGGTAATATTATCTTGTGTGTATCGCACGGCATCGGCAGCCGTATTAAGGTCTTGCTGGGCGTGCGTGGTAGCTGCAGCTAAAAATACAGCCGCAGTAAATAGATATTTTTTCATGCTAAAAGATATTGGATGTAAAAAAGCCCCGTGTACTTTTCTTTTTCAGGAAAATAACACAGGGCCCGGTAATATTGTTTTATCCGCGTCGGCCTCCGCCGCCACCGCCTCGAGAGCCTCCACCCATGCTGCCACCGCCGCCTCTTGAGCCACCCATGTTGCCACCGCTGCTGCGTGGTGTGCTGTATGTAGGTGTGCTGTTGCTCCTTGAAGGTGAAGATGGAGTGCTTGGTGTATAAGACCTGCTTGGTGTAGTTGTATTGCGAGATGAATTATTGTATCCTCTTGATGGTGTAGCAGTACCCCTGCTGCCATTATCGTTAGTAGACCTTACAGTGGTTGTACCCCTGCTGCCAGATGCATTGCCTCTGGTAGTAAATGATGTTGCATTACCCCTGTTAGTAGTAAACCTTGTAGCACTAACGGTAGACCTGCTGCCCCTGTTAAAGTTGCCCACAGTACGCCTTCCGTTATTACTGTAGCGCCCGTTGTAATAAGAGTCACGGCCTCCCTGGTGGTATGCAGTACTCCTGCCACCATATCCGTTACCATTAAAATGTCCGTAATGAGGGTTGTAGTAACCGCCGCCATAATAGCCGCCGTAGCCATAACCGTAGTTACCCCAGCCCCAGCCGCCGTAACCACCCCAGCCAAAACCAAGGCCCCAGCCACCGTAGTAACCGCCCCAGCCGCCATAATATGGGTAGCCGCCCCAGCCGTAGCCGTAATAAGGGTAGCCCCAGCCACCCCAGCCGCCGCCATAACCATAACCGCCATTGCCACCATATACATTTACGGTAACATTATCTGAGGTTTCGCCCCAGCCACCATAAGATGTAGTATAAGCCTGGGCAGTACCGGTACTAGCTATTGTATCATTATAAGAGCTGTAACCATCAACATCTGTCATTACAGGATATTCATCCTGAAGTGACTGAAAGTAAGCGCTGTAGCCATTGCTGTTTTGCCCGCTAACATCGCCATCTCTATATTGTGTTACAGTACCATCATTATATGTATAAACAGGATTACCGTTGGCGTCACGTGGCACAGCGCCATAAACACCATCGGTTTCATAAGATGTATTTTGGTAGGAGCTGCATGATGTAGCTACCAAGCCGAGCAGCCCCAGTACAGAGTAAAGGGATAAACGGCGCCAGTTTAAGTAATCAGTTTTCATAACTCTGCATTTTTTTTATTGTTTGAACTTCACCAAAAATAGGTTAGTTTTGCTAAATTAAATCGATAGATAAAATTAAACAATATTTGTGCCAATTTAAATACAATGAGTAAGAATTTCACAAAACGGGCAGAAGATTATTCCAAATGGTATAATGAAATGGTTGAGAAGGCAGACTTAGCGCAAAATTCAGGCGTTAGGGGCTGTATGGTTATCAAACCATACGGCTATGCAATATGGGAAAAAATGCAGGCAGAATTAGACCGCATGTTTAAAGAAACCGGTCATCAAAATGCTTACTTCCCGCTGTTTATACCCAAATCTTACTTTAGCAAAGAAGCAAGCCATGTAGATGGTTTTGCAAAAGAATGTGCCGTAGTTACCCACTACAGGCTGCGCACCGCCGCCGATGGCAAGACCATTGAAGTAGACCCTGATGCAAAACTGGAGGAAGAACTTATTGTAAGGCCTACATCTGAAACTATAATATGGGATACCTACCGCGGCTGGATACAAAGCTACCGCGACCTGCCTATACTTGTAAACCAATGGGCTAATGTAGTGCGCTGGGAAATGAGGACAAGGCTGTTTCTTCGTACAGCAGAATTTCTTTGGCAGGAAGGCCACACTGCACACGCTACGCAGGCAGAAGCTATTACCGAAGCTGAACAAATGATGAATGTATATGCCGATTTTGCCGAGAATTTTATGGCCATACCGGTTATAAAAGGGGTTAAAACCGAAAACGAGCGTTTTGCCGGCGCAATAGAAACCTATTGTATCGAAGCACTTATGCAAGATGGCAAGGCACTACAAGCAGGTACATCGCACTTTTTAGGCCAAAACTTTGCTAAGGCATTTGACGTGAAATTTACAACCGCCGAAGGCAAGCAGGAACACGTATGGGCTACCTCATGGGGCGTTTCTACCCGCCTTATGGGCGCACTTGTAATGACGCATAGTGATGATAACGGCCTTGTGCTGCCACCCAACCTGGCACCTATTCAGGTAGTTATTGTACCTATTTATAAAGGAGATGAGCAGCTTGCCGCTATTAGCGAAGAAGCTAAACAGCTTATGGCACGCCTTAAAAAGCTTGGCATATCTGTTAAATATGACGACAGAACCACCCACAAGCCGGGCTGGAAGTTTGCCGAGTATGAGCTTAAAGGTGTGCCGCTTCGTGTAGCCATAGGGCCAAACGACCTTGCTAACGGCACGTTTGAAGTAGCCAGGCGCGATACCCTTACTAAAGAAACTGTAATAAGCATAGACATTGTAAACTATATAAGCGATTTGCTGGAGCAAATGCAGGCCAACCTATACAACAAGGCGCTTGAGTTCCGTAACAGCCATATAACCGAGGTAAACAGCTTTGAAGAGTTTAAGGATGTACTGGAAAACAAGACCGGTTTTGTGTCCGCACACTGGGATGGCACCAGTGCTACCGAAGAAAAAATAAAAGAGCTTACAAAAGCTACCATAAGGTGTATTGCGCTCGACAGAGTGGAAGAGCCTGGTATTTGTGTACTTACGGGCGCGCCGAGTAAAGGCCGCGTACTGTTTGCAAAGGCTTATTAAAAAATTTTATGTTTTTTTTTGTTCAGCTATTGCGCAGATAAAAAATAGTTGTATTTTTGCATCCGCATTAGAGGAACAAATAATGGCCCGTTCGTCTATCGGTTAGGACGCTAGATTTTCATTCTAGTAAGGGGGGTTCGATTCCCCCACGGGCTACAAACAAACGGTACTCCCGGTTACTGTTTAACAAAGCAATCGGTCCGTTCGTCTAGGGGTTAGGACGCTAGATTTTCATTCTAGTAACACGGGTTCGATTCCCGTACGGACTACAATTAAAATATTAAGGATTTTTAAGAACGAATTACAATGGCAAATCATAAGTCAGCTTTAAAAAGGATAAGGACTAACGAAAAGAAAAGGGTGTTGAACAGGTATCAGCACAAAACCACTCGTAACGCTATAAAAGCAATACGTCTGGCTACTGTTAAATCTGAGGCTTCAGAAAAACTTGCAGGTGTTATCTCAATGATTGACAAACTTGCCAAGAAAAACATTATACACGCTAACAAAGCGTCTAACCTTAAGTCTAAACTTACAAGGCACGTAGCTGCCCTTAACTAAGACTAAGCAAACAAGCAAACTAAAGCTCCCATAAGGGAGCTTTTTTTATGCCATAAAGTAAATCGCACATGGAAACCTGGCTAAAAAACTCCTTAGAGTTAGTATACCGCAGCTGTGGCAATGTAAAGGATATAGACTATAAAATACTGGCATTTATCTTCTACGAGCATTTTTCAGACAGGAACCTGTCTCAATTTATCGGACAACTCTATGGCTTTGATGAGATGAAGGTATATCATGAGATAGGCTCCATCTTATATACCGAATATGACCCGGCAGAAATAAGCCGCCTCATGCAACTTTTAAAGCAAAACGGGTACGATACCTGGAAAGACAGCGATTGGCCCATATTACCCTAAAAACACGCAAAAGCCGGATGGAATGTCCGGCTTTTGCGTGTGATCAAATTTTAAAAAGTATTACCTGATAAGCGTTTATTTTTCATAGCTCGTTTAGCATCTGTAAGCAGCCACTTAGCACCCCTGTTTAGTTTTATTGCCCTATACCA
>JAZKDS010000022.1:0-6494 GCA_040387455.1 Bacteroidota bacterium | reverse complement strand
GTACTTAACGGTTTGCTGTACTTTTTCCCACATAGTTAAAAATGGTATTGTCAAAATCATTGCTGCCGGTAATAAAATGGGTTTTTATGGGCAGGTAAAAAAGCCTGTCAGCAGGCAGTTTTCCTTTCAGCCGCATATAATCCTTCTCGGTAGTAATAATATTTTTGTGTTCAGATGCTTGTTTTAGTTCGTTTATTTCGGCTTCGGTAAAGTCATGGTGGTCAGGGTAGGCTTTTACAATATCGCCTTCTGCCTTCAGGTAATCAAAAAACGGCTGCGGCTTTGCAATGCCCGCCACCAGTACCTTTGGGCTGCCTTTAAGTGCTTCCACGCCTATCTGGCCTCTACCCGAATGTACGGCATTATCATAAGCAATACAAGTAAAAAACACCTTTTGTGATGGTTTTGGCTTAAGCTTCTTCGTGATTTTTTGCTGTTCGGGCATAGATAAATCCGTCGGGCATTTGGTTACCACAATCACATCGGCACGGGCGGCTCCGGTACGACTTTCGCGAAGGTTGCCGGCTGGTAGTATAAAATCGTCAGGATATATATCGCCATAAGCGGTAAGCAGAATATAAAAACCGGCTTTTACGCGGCGGTGCTGGTAGGCATCGTCAAGAATAATAATTTGCGGCTGAGGGTTCAGGTTCAGGAGCTGGCTTATACCATTAACCCTGTCAGCATCTACAGCTACATTAATATTGCTAAACTTGGTGTAAAACTGATAAGGTTCATCGCCCAGCGTTTGGGCAGATGCACTTGTATCGGCAAGAATGTAGCCTTTGCTCTTACGGCCATAGCCACGGCTCAGGGTAGCCACGCGGAACTGTTGTTCCAACAGGCGGATAAGGTATTCTGTTTGCGGAGTTTTGCCGGTGCCGCCCGTGCTCAGGTTGCCCACGGCTATTACAGGCAGTTTAAAAACATGGTGCTTGTAAACTTCTTTATCATATAAAAAATTACGGATGGCCGTTACCAGCCAGTATAGCGCAGAAAAGGGCAGGAGTAGTTTTCGCAAAAGCCTCATAGCACAAAGTTACATTTTAATGTACTGCTGCTGCAATGTGTGCTAAAAAAATAACCATTTCTTATAAAATCGAGCTGGCATTTTTGTAACATTCATTATGCTAAATGTGTGAACGTCATAAATAGTATAAAGTTTTAACTGAAATATTTGGATTTAATACTGCTTTTTCATTTTTTTGCTGTTGTAACAAAATAAACTTGGCATTGCTTATGTAGATAATGCCTATACAGGTTTACAGGCAGCGTATTATTTTGAACTTTACTGTGCTAATGAAATAGATGAAACCCCTAATCCGGGAACACCTGGAAACCCGGGTGAGCCTACCGATACTTGTGTTACCTGTGCTGCAAGCGATATGCTTCCTACACCGGTAGAAATTTGTAAAGGTACAAACGGTAATGCAATTGTAGAAGGTGTAGATATGCAAATGCCTTATCAGCAGTATATTGATGCTTTTGAAACTGCAAGCAGCACAACCTGCGAATAATTCAAGATAGATTTGAAGATATTTTAAACTGCCCTTTACCGGGGCAGTTTTTTTATTGCTAATTTTGGACTAAACCATCTTTGTTATGACTATTAAAGATATAATGGCGGTACTTGAGGGCATGGCCCCATTGGCCTATGCCGAAGATTTTGACAACGTGGGCCTGCTTACCAGCAATGCCGGTAATGACTGTACGGGCGTTTTAGTATGCCACGATGCACTGGAAAGTGTTCTTGACGAGGCTATTGCAAAAGGCTGCAATCTAGTGGTTTGTTTTCATCCCATACTATTTAGCGGGCTAAAAAAAATTACCGGTAAAAACTACGTAGAGCGTTCCGTTATAAAAGCCATAAAAAATGATATTGCCATTTATGCCGTGCACACTGCGTTAGACAACCACAGTAATGGTGTAAACAAAATTTTTGCCGATGCCCTTGGGCTTATCAATACTAAAATATTAGTGCCTAAAGAAGGTTTTATCCGTAAGCTGGTAACCTATACCGTGCCCAATAACCATGAAAAATTGCGCGCTGCACTGTTTGAAGCCGGAGCGGGCAGCATAGGTAATTATGATAATTGCAGCTTCAACAGCCGGGGGCGGGGTACGTATAAAGGCAATGAGCTCAGCAACCCGGTAATAGGGCATAAAGGCGAGCTTATTGAGGCCGATGAAATAAGGATAAGCATTACGTTTGAAAAGCATCTGGAAGGCAAAATACTCAAAGCGCTTTTTGATAACCACATATATGAAGAGGTGGCTTATGAAATATATACCCTGAACAACAGCCATCAAAATATTGGCCTGGGCATGGTGGGTACATTACAGGAACCACTTGATGAAATAGCTTTTCTTGAATTGGTAAAAGATAAAATGCAGGCTGGGGGCATTCGCCATAGTGCGTTTACCGGTAAAAAGATACAGAAGGTTGCGGTTTTAGGCGGTGCAGGCAGCTTTGCTATAAAAAATGCCATTGCCGCCGGGGCAGATGCTTACCTTACGGCCGACCTTAAGTACCACCAGTTTTATGAGGCAGAAGGCAAGTTGCTTTTGGCCGACATTGGGCACTATGAAAGTGAGCGTTACACAAAAAATTATATAGTTGATTATCTTACGAAAAAAATGCCTAATTTTGCAATCATTTTATCAGAAGAAAATACAAATCCAGTTAAGTACTTATAGATTATGGCGAACAAGGAACTAAGTGTTGAAGAGAAGTTAAGGGCACTTTATGATTTACAGTTAATTGATTCAAGGATTGACGAGATTACAAACGTAAGAGGTGAACTGCCTCTTGAAGTGGAAGACCTTGAAGATGAAGTTGCCGGGCTTACTAACAGGCTTGAAAAACTTAAAACTGACCTTGACAGCATTGAAGACCAGATAAAAGAGAAAAAGAACGCTATAGACGACCATAAAGCTGCCATAAAAAAATATGGTGAGCAACAAAAAAATGTGCGCAACAACCGCGAGTTTAACTCTCTTACTAAAGAGATTGAATTCCAGGAGCTTGAAATACAGCTTGCAGAAAAGCACATTAAAGAAATGAAGGCTTCTATAGAGCATAAAAAAGAGGTTATTACGCAAAGTGCTGAAAAGCTTGATGCTAAAAGCTCTCACCTTGGTCACAAAAAATCTGAGCTGGATGCTATTATGTCTGAAACTGAAAAGGAAGAAACCTTCCTTAAAGAAAAATCAGCCGAATACCAGTCTCAAATCGAAGAGAGGCTTCTTGCTGCTTACAACAGGATTCGTAGCAGCGTGCGCAATGGCCTTGCTGTAGTATCTATAGAAAGGGGTGCAAGTGCAGGTTCATTCTTTACCATTCCGCCACAAACACAAATGGAAATTGCAGCACGCAAAAAAATTATTACTGATGAGCACAGCGGAAGGATACTTATAGACAGCGCGCTGGCTGATGAGGAAAAAGAAAAAATGGAGCAATTATTTGCTAAAATATAATTAACAAAGCCCTCGCTTAGCGGGGGCTTTTTGTTTATACGCCATGCAAAAAGCACTGATTTTTATCCTTGCCAAACTGGTAGGGCTTTATATAAACATCCTTAGTTTTATTGCGCCTAAAAAAGCGGGCCGTCTGGCTTATGGCTTTTTTACAGGCCCAAGATCGGGTAAGCTGGTTAAAGACAGCCTTCCGGGTATACTGCGCGAGGCTACAGCCGAAATTGTTACCCAAAACGACCTTGTTTTTCAAACGTATACCTGGCCCGGTAACCATACTAAAGTGCTACTTGTGCATGGTTGGGAAAGTAATGCTTCCCGCTGGAAGTTACTTATAAGCTACCTTAAAAAATCCGGATGTACCATTATAGCTATAGATGCTCCTGCACACGGCCTTACTGCCGGTACAGAGTTTAGCATTCCGCGCTATGCCGAGTTTATAGACTGCATGGTGCAGCTGCACAAGCCACAGTACATGGTGGGCCATTCACTGGGTGGAGCCACGGCACTATTTTACCAAAGCCATTATAAAAACAGTACGCTACAAAAACTGGTTACACTGGGCGCCCCATGCGATTTTATTACCATTATGAGTAATTTTAAGCACCTGTTAAGCCTTAACGGGCGCGTGCTGCGTTATATGGACACCCATTTACGAAACAGCTATAAAATAGACCCTAATGCATTTTCGTGCAGCCTGTTTGCTTCAAAAATTACCATTCCGGGGCTTATAGCCCACGATAAAAAAGATAAAACAGTGGCGTATACAGAAGGCGAAAAGATTGCCAAAGCATGGCCTGCTGCACAGTTTATTACTACAAAGGGTGTGGGGCATAGTATGCATGATATGGCACTTTATGAAAAGATTTTCAGTTTTTTATTTGATAAAGATGAGGTAGCACTCAATGCAAATGAAAAAGATAATAAAATGGCTATATAAAAAAAGCCGACTCAATGAGCCGGCTTCAGGAAAAATTATTTGACGCGATTTTTCTTTTTCATAGATTCATATGCGGTTATCCCTGTTTAAAGGGATATAATAATCCTGTTGTGCTACTAAAACAGGTAACTTTTAAAATACCCTACCTTAAAAATTAATTTTTTTATTTTATTCCTTCAAAACCCAGGTGGCGTTTTTAATTACAAGATATTCAGTCATACCACTCCTGTGCTGACTTAATTTATTGGTGTCCTCAGGTTCAGGATTTGGCACACGTGTAAGTATACCGGTAACCGTTACTTTTTTTCCTAAATATTTTTCTCCCCAGACTACATTATCAATAAAATAAACACCGTTATCAGTATGCACTGCACTTCCCTCTTTCCAGTATTCAGTAATGCCCGTAACAGTTATCTCCTGGTTTTTTGTAGATGAGCAGCCGGTAATGGTAAGGACGAGTAAGAATAATAATTTTTTCATGAGTACTAAGTTACTGAGAACGTTAATGATAAAAATGCATTTTATTCTTTTAGCTAACGCCCTTCAAAATAAAAAATTGCCTTTAACGGGCGTGCACCTATTTTTTTTCTAATTTAACAGCCATTTTAAATTGCTGAAATGAAAAAAGAAAACCAACCGGGTATTTGTGAAGAGCTAACCTTTGCTGCATTTTTTCGCAGTAATGCTAAGGCGCTCCGCAATTACCTTTACTATAAATTTGGCAACGAAGCGCAGGCCGATGATGTTACCCAGGAAGCTTTTATAAAGTTGTGGGAAAACTGCGCCAACGTGCCGCCCGAAAAAGCCAAATCATTTTTGTATACCGTAGCAAACAACACTACGCTAAACCATATTGCACACCAAAAGGTGGTACTGGAGTATGCTAAAAAAGTGCCGGGTAAACACACTGATCATGAAGCTCCTGACTATATAATGGAAGAAGAGCAGTTTAAAGTAAAGCTGCAAAAAGCCATAGATAAGCTTAGCGAGGCACAACGCACCGCTTTTTTGTTGAACAGGATAGAGGGTAAAAAATATCATGAAATTGCCGATATGCTGGGCATAAGCGTTAAGGCGGTAGAAAAACGCATACATGGGGCGTTATTAGAATTAAGAAAAGAAATTGATAACTTTAGGTAGGGTATTTTAAAACCAGACTGTTATAGTTATAAATAATGGCATTTATCAAGATGGAAGAAGATGTAAAGTTAGCAAAGTGGCTAAGCGGCGAGATGGAAGGGAAAGAGCTGGAGCAGTTTATGCAAACGCCGGAGTATGCCACATACAGCAAAATAAAGGAATTTTCGGGGCAGCTAACGGCACCGCAATCAGATATAGATTCTCTTTATAACAAAATACAGCAAAACAAACACAGGGGGGCTGAGCCTAAAGTGCGCAGGTTATCTAACTGGTTTCCAAGAGTGGCAGCTATATTGGTACTGGCACTGGGTGCAGGATACTTTTTATATACCGGTCAAACTACAAGTCAGCTTGCCGAAAATGGCAAGAGGGATACGTTTAACCTGCCCGATAACTCTGAAGTGGTGCTAAACGCAGGTTCGGCAGCCGAATATAAAGAGTGGGACTGGAGCGATAACCGCCGTATAGAACTTAAAGGCGAGGCTTACTTTAAAGTAGCCAAAGGCCAAAAGTTTGATGTGGTTACCCCGGCAGGTACTGTTACTGTAGTGGGCACGCAGTTTAATGTAAAACAACGCGATGGCCGCATAGATGTTACCTGTTTTGAAGGTAAGGTAAAAGTGGTTTCGGGCGGGCAGAGCATACTGCTAACATCTGGTAAAAGCGTAGCGTATGAAAATGGCCAGGATCTTAATATTGCGGATGACGAATCTGTTGAGCCGGGCTGGCTGAACAATGAGGTTTATTTGCAAAATGAAAGTCTGAAAAGCATTGTGGCCGAGGTAGAACGCCAGTATAACGTTAAGATAACCCTTAAGGTACCATCTGACAAAAAATTTACCTGCACACTACCTCTTGATGATATTGATACTGCACTTGAAAATATAACAACGTTTTATAAGCTTAACGTTACAAAAGCAGGCAATAACATCATCCTTTC
>JAZKDS010000021.1:0-6131 GCA_040387455.1 Bacteroidota bacterium | reverse complement strand
TGCACCCACAAGATACGGCCTTAAAAAGCGTGTGAATGATATGCCCGAACTCAGTATGGCAATAATTTCGGTATTATTAGCCAGCTTGCTGGTAAACCATATTACCGAAAGGAACAGGAATATGGGGAACAGCAGGTTGGCAAAATAGATGGTAAAATCGCCATAGTAGCCGGCCACCTTTACAAAAGGCACTTTTTTGTCGAGTATCTTGTTGATTTTCTCTGATACGTCAATTACTATCCCGATGGGGATAAACATGAGCAGCATTACAAAAAATGTGGCCAGGTAGCGCTTAAGGATGTACCAGTCTATTATTTTCATGTACTATTTTTGTTGTTGCGACAGCGCTGCAATGCAGGCCTCGCGTATCTGCCATAGCGTATCCAACGGCAAATTTATATTTTTATTTGCCAAAAGCCAGCGTGTTAAAAAATTTTTATGATGCTGTGCCTTGAGTGCCACGGCTTCATGCGGGGTTACGGTTACCTCTTCCAGCAGCTCTTCATTAAAACCGGTCTGGCTGTTGTGTGCAAATGTAAAATCAAACGTTTCGGCCCCTATCCTGAAATAGTTGTGTGCCTCGGGTATATAGTCCAGCCCATACGGGCTAAGTATTTTACCCACCCCCGGTGTGTTGCCCTCGTGCATTTTGTATATGCCGGTAACCAGGGTTAAGGCAACACCATTTTCGGCAGCCAGCTTTTTTAGCAGGGCATGCTTGGTGCTGCAGGTACCGCAATTATCATCAAAAACTCCAAATATTGCTTCTTTATCGGCATTGCGGCCATAGGGAAGGCTTTTAATATAACGGCAGGCCTCGCTAAACGTGCCAATGCCTTTTTGAAGAAATGCTTCAGATACCCTTCCGTTACTTTTTATGGCGCAATCAGGTAGCGGCACTACAGTCTGTTGCTCATTTGTTTTACCATCTTGTCTTTCCATTCACGGAAGTCGCCTGCAATAATATGCTCACGTGCTTCGCGCACAAGCCACATATAAAACCCAAGGTTGTGTATGGTGGCTATCTGCTTGCCTAAAAACTCGTTAGCAGCAAAAAGGTGGCGCACATAGGCCTTACTGTATTGTGTATCTACATAAGTAATGCCCATTTCGTCCAGCGGAGAAAAATCATCCTCCCACTTTTTGTTCTTCATGTTCATGGTGCCGTGTGCAGTAAACAGCATGCCGTTACGTGCATTACGCGTAGGCATAACACAGTCAAACATATCTACGCCCAGGGCAATGTTCTCTAATATATTAATAGGCGTGCCCACACCCATAAGGTAGCGGGGCTTGTCTTCGGGTAAAATACTGCACACCACATCGGTCATGGCATACATTTCCTCAGCCGGTTCGCCTACAGATAGTCCGCCAATAGCGTTGCCCACAGCACCTGCGTTAGCAATGTACTCGGCGCTTTGCTGGCGCAAATCGGTATACGTACTTCCCTGCACAATAGGGAAGAACGCCTGACTGTAGCCATATTTATACGGCAGTTTATCAAGATGGGTTATGCAGCGGTCTAACCAGCGGTGCGTCATGTGCATAGAGCGCTTTGCATAACGGTAGTCGCACGGGTAAGGGGTACACTCGTCAAACGCCATAATGATGTCGGCGCCAATGGTGCGCTGTATCTCCATAACGCTCTCGGGCGAAAAGAAATGGTACGACCCATCTATATGGCTTTTAAACTTTACACCTTCTTCTTTAATTTTTCGGTTGGCCGAAAGCGAGTATACCTGGTAGCCGCCGCTATCGGTAAGGATGGGCTTATCCCAGTTCATAAATTTATGAAGGCCGCCCGCCTGTTCTAATATAGGCGTTTGCGGACGCAGGTACAGGTGGTAAGTGTTACCTAATATAATATCGGGCTTTATATCTTCTTTAAGCTCGCGCTGGTGCACGCCTTTTACGGTACCCATGGTACCTACAGGCATAAATATGGGGGTTTGTATATCACCATGATCGGTGGTAAGTACGCCTGCACGGGCTTTACTTTGAGGATCTTTTGTAACTAAATCGAATTTCATGGCGCAAAGATAGGGAATTTAGAAATTAGAATTTAGAGCGTAGATTTCAGATTGAGCTTCACTCAAATGTTTTATGAAATATGTTTGAGGTTGAAATATTTTTCTATGAAATATATGAGAAAAAAAGTGATACAAAAATTCTAGTAATAGAATTCTCTGAACTAACTAAAATTAAAAATTAATATCAATAAAATTTATTACTCAGTTTTTAAGATTTGATATTTTAATAATCAACAAATTTGCAGAATTAAGATTATTTTCTTTTAAATGAAAATTATTTTCTAATTATTTTTTCGTGAAGTTTTGCGATAATTTTCCACCGCAAGGGACAGTCAAAAAATCGAATCATCCAAAAATCGAATCTCAAACTCCAAAAGTGAAAAATTAAGCGTTTTTTGCGTCAAAAAATATACCGTTTGGTCTTTTATGGAATGTTAATTTAGCGGCTAAAAATTGGGCGGAAGATAATTTAAAGTAATTTAGTTTACCCATTGCTAACCAACATCTAAAAATGCCATTACAAACCGCTGATACACACTTTTACCAAAGCCTGCCTGTACAAAAAATGCCCCTGCACGAGTTGCTGGTGCGGCAGGAAAACTTTGCGCAAGTACCTGATACATGGCATGTTATTATAACCGATATTGTGGGGTCTACCCAAAGTGTGCTGGGCGGCCGCCACCAGGATGTTAACCTTATTGCTACCGGCAGCATCGTCACGGTGCTCAACATTGCCTTTAGCATGAACATTACCGTGCCGTTCTTTTTTGGTGGCGATGGCGCTACCTTTATAGTGCCTAATTATTTGATAGATAAGGCTATGGCAGCGCTTGTGGCTTATCGCGAAAGCATTATGAAAAACTTTGGGCTGGAGCTGCGAACCGGTACAGTTCCTGTAAATGAGGTATATGCGCACGGGCACAGCATATACGTGGCTAAGTACAACAGGTCGGCGGTGTTTGCCATACCCATAGTGCTGGGCAGTGGGCTTGACTATGCCGAACACATTATTAAAGGTAAGGATTACCTGCTGGCTGGGCATACGGCTGATGACCAGGAACCTGATACCAGTGGTATGCAGTGCCGCTGGGATACCATTGCCCCACCTAAAGATAAAGAAGAGGTTGTTACCTTGCTGATTATTGCTAAGGATGTTGATAATCAGCCTGCTGTGTTTAGCAAGTTGCTGGCTAAAATGGATGAGTTGTATGGCTCGCCGGAGAAGCGCCAGCCCATATCGGTTGATATGCTGAAACTTAAAACTACCTTTAGCCGCCTGGGTACCGAAATGCGTGTAAGGCTGGGTAAAATAAAGTGGTTTGAACTGGTAAAGAACTGGTTTATTTCGTTATACGTGCATTTTTACTTCAGTACCCGTAAAGGCAAAGACTACCTGAAAAGCCTTGTTGAGATGAGCGATACCCTGGTTATAGACGGCCGCATAAATACCGTTATAACTGGTAATGCCATCCAAAGGGCTGCATTGCAGCAACTGCTTGATACTATGGAGGCTAATGACGAAATTATATATGGGCTGCACGTTAGCGGGGCATCAATTATGTCGTGCTACGTGCGCGACCTTAAGGATGGGCACATTCACTTTGTAGATGGCTCTGAAGGGGGATATACGCAGGCAGCACGGGTACTAAAGGCTAAACTTAAGTAAAAACAAAAAGCCTTACAATTATGTAAGGCCTTTATTTTTATAGTGTTACGGGATGTTAAAACTGTGTTTTAAACTCCTGTGCAAAATCTTCAAGCTTAGTAGTACCATTTACCGGAGCTTTGGTATCAATAAAATGTGCCGCAATGATGCCTGTGCGCAAGCCCGCGCCCATTTCGGTATACAAACCGGCAATTTCCTGGGGTAATCCGGCCTGGGTCATACCCTGCAATGATTGCTCATCGGTAAACTCCACCCACGGCAATTGTGGTTTGCCCGCAGCTGAGCCTAATGCTTTTGCAACCTGAGCAGGTGTAACTACATCGCTTACAATATATTCCACATTTTTACCGGTAGATGTACCCTGTAAAGCCTTGGCAGCAGCAGCAGCAATATCGCGAGGGTGTACCAAGACCAGCTGGGCATTTTCAGGGAAATTGCCACCCATAATATCCATGTGCTTAATCATGGGTACATCATTATAAAAATTAGTGTAAAAATATCCGGCGCGTAAAAAGGTGATATCTATATTGTTAAGGCCGTTAAAAATTTGCTCTATGTTATACAGTCCGGCAATTGGGCCTGTGCCCTGAGGTACATCGGCACCTATGCTGCTTAGCATTACTACGCGCTTAACACCCGATTGCTTTATGGCTGCTGCAAATGCCTCGCCAGCTTTTGTGGTGTTGGCTATAATGTTACTGCCCCCAATGTTGGGCGGCGTCATGGTAAATACGGCATCGGCACCGGCAAAAGCCCCTGAAAGAAAGTCCGCATCGTTTACCGAGCCTATTGCTGCTTTGGCACCTAATGCTTCAATCTCAGCCTGACGTTCTGTGCTACTGCTTATTACGGTAACATGGTGTGCCTGGCCGGTTAATATCTGGGTTAGTGGTTTGCCTATGTTGCCTAATGATCCTGCAATGGTAATTTTCATGGTATTATGTTTTATAATTGTTGTACAAAGATAAAATTACACTTACTTTTGTGCAAGTACTTACCCTAAAGTGTGTATAATGACAGCACTAAAAGAAACATCTACCATACAGGAAAACAAGAAGATAGCACTGGCACAATGCCCGGTAACGTATGTAATGGAAAAAATAGGCGGCTACTGGAAGCCCATTATTTTATACCATCTTGCCAATGGCAGCAAAAGGTACAGCGAGCTAAAACGCGCCATACCGGCCATAACCGAGAAAATGCTCATACAGCATTTAAAGCAGCTGGAGGCTGATAAGCTTGTTATAAGGGAGGCAAGGCCTGTAGTGCCACCGTTTGTAACCTACAGCCTTACCGCAGCAGGCGAGGGATTGCAGCCCATAATACAGTCTATGGCTGCATGGGCTTTTAAAGATATTGATGGCGGATTTAATATAAAGGGTTGATAATAAATAGCAAAAGCCGTAAACAGTAAGATGTTTTACGGCTTTTCTGCATCAATAGGCTTGGCTATTCTTTAGGGTTGGGCTTGCCCTTGCCGGTTTCTATAAGGCTTTTAAGGCTGCCATTAATGTAGCCGGTCCAGGCATCATTACATATGTTGTAGCATTCATAAGCAGGTACCAAACCCTGATGGGTAAAGGTTACCTGTGTTTTGCCATTCTTTTCGGTTATATCAAAAACTATTTTAGTGCCTATCCATTCACTTTTATCTTGTGTAAAATTGAAATTATTCTCTAATACTTCCCATACTACTTTTTTATTAGGGACTACTTCCATGAGTTGCATTTTACAGCGGTGTATATCTTTATAATGATAATCAAATACATCACCTTTTTTTGAAGTGCCGCCTTCAACCTCCTGGCTCCACCAGCCGCGTACATTAGTAATGGCTTCAAAAACCTGCGCAGGGCTTTGGCTTACCTCAAAATTTGTGGTATAGTCTTTTTGTGCCTCTTTCTCGGCTACTTCTTTACTAAGTACATTGGGATTGCCTTTGCCTGTATTAATATAGTCCAGCAGGCTGTGCTCTAAAAACTGTATCCAGCCGTTTTTACAATCTTTATAACATTCAATTTCAGGTACTAAGCCGTGGTGTGTAAAGCGTACTTCGGTTTTTCCATCTTTTTCGGCTATCTCAAAGCTTAGGGTAGTGCCGGTCCATTCGGCGTGGTTTTTTAAAAAGCTGAGGTGGCTTGCAGTAACCAGCCATACCACTTTTTTATTAGGGATAACCTCAATTAAGGTTTGTTTAGAATAGTGCACATCGCCAAAACTTATCTCAAATTCATCGTTTAGTTTATGCGAAGCACCCGTAAAATCTTCTGACCACCATTTGCTTACATTGTTTATGGCGTTAAATACCTGGGCAGGGTCCCTATTGGTAATCAGGGTAAGGGTAAAATCTGTTGGAGTCATTTTTTGTTGTTTTATATTGTTGTTAGTGGCAGTAGTAAAGGCCGCTACGGTTAATAGGCATAGGGTATATTTTAATA
>JAZKDS010000020.1:1293-4247 GCA_040387455.1 Bacteroidota bacterium | reverse complement strand
GAAATCAACGTTCATTTCAGCGCCCTCGGGCACAACAACATCGGCAATTTCTGAACTCAAATCGCTGCCAAAGGGCAGTGTAACGGTTATAGTGCCGGCATTATTGTCTATAACACCCGCCGTACCGTTTATGCTGAATGATTCTACACTTACAGCCACATTATTTTTAAAGCCAGTATTGTCAAAACTGTCTTCGCACGAAAACAGCACTGTAAACAGGGCTAGCAGTAGCACCGCTTTATATCTGCTTTTTGTATATATTTTTTTCATAATACTTTTAGTTTACGTTAGATTAGTAACCCGGGTTTTGGTGGTATACGCCCTGGCTAAAGTTGATCTGTGCCAGTGGTATTGGACAGTATTCTTCTTTATTCTTGTCAAAATATGCGTCGCTATAGTAGGCACGCTTTGTTTTTTCCTCGGCATAATAGGCGTTCATAACCTCATCAGTTACACCCCAACGTACCAGATCAAAAAAGCGGCTGCCTTCCATTGCCAGTTCCAGGCGGCGTTCCCAGCGCAGCGCCTGGCGAGCATAGTCCTGCGTCCAGGTGCAATTTTGACCGTCTATATAGGGGCTAATATTTGTATTGGTAGCATAACCTGCTATCAGGCCCGTACTGTTTGCAGCTCGGTTGCGCACTTCGTTTATAAGTTCAAGGGCATCGCCCTGCTGGCCCAGCTCTATCAACGCTTCGGCGCGTATCAGCAGCACATCGGCATAGCGTATCTGGATCCGGTTTTTAGAATTGCCATAAAAAGGGTCTATATTTACTACGCAGCCACAACCTGGCGATACATTTTCTTTAAGCGATGCAAAATAGCCATAGGTGCTTGGGCTTCTTACCCAGGCTTCCACATAGGTATAATCAGGGTCGTATTTCCATGGCAGGCCGGGTATTGCTACGGTGTGATACAGGCGCGGGTCTACCGTATAGCTGTCAAGCTGGTTATAATCAAGGTCATCGTCATTAAAGGTATTGAACAACGGCAGGCCATTATTAGTCTTAAAAGCATTAACCAAATTCTGGCTAGGCTTATGGAAATCGCAGCAACCCAGTCCCTGTGGCGTACTAAGCACATCGCTGTAATTTAACCTCCCGTACAGTGTACCGTCATCCTGGCTAAACTGTATTGAAAACACACTCTCAGAGCCGTTCTCATAACTGCCGGGAAGGAAGTTATTGGCGAAATCAGGCTCCAGGCTTGCCGCCCCCATTACATAGCCGGTAGCGTCTACAACCTGTTGCAGGTGCTCCTGGTTAATGCCAGTTACATTATAATTTTCATCCTGCGTGTAAGCCTGGTACAGGCGTGTTTTAGCAAGGTAAGCATAGGCTGCCTTTTTAGTGGCACGGCCCACCTGAGTTTGTGAGTCCGGGAGGGCGGCAGCTGCGGCTTCAAAATCAGTTGCAATCTTTTCCCAAAGTTCCTCATTTGTAAGTTCGGTGTTTGAGATTTTCGGGTAATCTCCTACCGGGATATCCTCGGTTACATATGGCACATTGCGGTACAGTATTTTCAGCATAAAGTAAAAATGCCCACGTATAAATTTCATTTCGCCAATACGTGCTTCCTTCTGCGGATAGTCAGCCGCATCAAGCTGTTCTAATGCATGCAATGCCTTATTACAGCGCGATATACCCACATAATGCAGGTACCATAAAGCATCCAGTTCGCCAAAGTCAGATCGTATGTTATTTGAAACCTCAAAGAAATGGAAGTCCTGTATGTCGTTGGTGCCGCTGCCGCCTTTGTAGGCATCGTCACTGCGCACATTGCCATACGGCCAAAGGCTGAAAGGAGTATCGTAATGGTCGTCGCCCAGGGCAGCATATGCTGCGTTAACAAAGCCGTCTACATTTTCGGCCGTTACTACTTCGCCTTCGCTTAGCACCCCGCGCGGGTTGTTGTCTAAAAAATCAGAGCAGGCGGTAATGTTAAGCATCAATGCCAGCACGCCCATCGTATATATAATCTTTTTCATTGTAGTTTATTGTTTGGTTATAATGATACATTAAGGCCTACGGTAAAGGTTACCGGCAACGGGTAACCAAAAGCAGGGCTTTCAGGGTCTACACCCGTAAATTTTTTGCTGTCGATGATAAGCAGGTTTTGCCCGCTTACATAGATCCTGAAATTATCAATACTGTATTTTTCGCTAAGCGATTTTGGTAAGGTATAGCCCAGCTGCAGTACGCGCAGCTTCAGGTAGCTGCCTTTCTCCACATAGTAAGTGCTAAAACGGCTCTCGGCATTGCGGTCTACGGTAGTAAGTGCCGGTATGCTTGAGTTAGGGTTGTCTACACTCCAGGCGTTAAGCAGGCGCGTGCCTTTGTTAGAGCCCACATCATCCACGCTCCAAAAATCTGTTTGGTACTTGGTACTGTTAATCACATCTACATTGCCTATACCATCCCAAAAGGTGGTAAAGTCAAAATTCTTATAGCTCATCGCGATATTAATACCGTACTGGAAGCCCGGGTTAGGGTTGCCTATCCACGTGCGGTCGTCGTTATTGATGATACCATCATCATTAAGGTCTTTATAGCGGATGCGGCCCAGGCCTTTGCCCGGCTGGTCTGCCGAGTTATCTACCTCGTCCTGGCTACGGAAAAGCCCATCGGCCACATAGCCATACATAGAATTTATTGGCCTGCCCAGAATATTATCGTCAAGTCCATTGCCTCCATAGCTGTTTTGTACTGCTTTCGGTAGTTTTGTTATCTTATTTTTATTCGCAGAAATGTTTGCTGACACTTCATACTTAAAACCGCCTGCCGTTTCATTGTGGTAGGTAAGCGCGGCTTCCCACCCTCTGTTTTCCATACTGGCGCCGTTTACCCACTGGTTACCGCCTTCGCCTATGGCGCCTAAGTAAGGTGGCTGTACAAGTATATCAGCCGTCTTCTTTACATAATACGTACCACTGCTGGTAACAGTGGTGTTCGTTA
>JAZKDS010000020.1:0-1283 GCA_040387455.1 Bacteroidota bacterium | reverse complement strand
ACCACTTAGTTTCTGGTCGAAGAAACCAAAATCAAGCCCAATATCGGTTTGCGTGGTTGTTTCCCATTTCAGGTTGTCATTACCGGTTTGGGTGGCAATAAACCCTGAAGGCAGCAGGCCGTTATTGTTGCCGTTTATATCATATGCCGTGCCGTAAGAAGTTGCCCAGGTAGGGCTGCCACCGGCATAATTGGCCAGAAACAGCGAATATACTGCCGTGTTGCTTATCTCCTGGTTGCCCGTTTGTCCCCAGCTGGCGCGCAGCTTGAGGTCAGAAATAACGGAATTTTCTTTATCCCTGATAAAACTTTCCTGGCTGATGCGCCATCCGGCAGATACTGCTGGAAACGTGCCAAACCGGTTGTTCTTACCAAAGCGTGACGACCCATCGCGTCGTATGGTGCCCGATACAAGATAGCGTCCGTCATAATCATATTCGGCTTTGCCAAAATAAGAAAGGAGCTTATACTGTGTAGAGGTACCGCTGGTAAACGATTCGCCCGTACCGGCATCAGGATACATATAATCGGGCGTTTCTACGATAAAGTCATTTTTTCGGAGCGTGGTATTGTCAAACAGGTCTTTGTACATCTCGGTGCCCGCAAGCAGGTTCACGTGGCTTTTGCCTATCTCAAAATTATACAGCGCCGTGTTGGTCCACGTCCATTTATCGCTTACACTCTGGTCTATAGTTACCGATGTCTGGTCGTTGTGCAGGTAGCCCGAGATATAGCTGCGCTGCAGCGAACGCTTGTTATAGTAACCATAATCGATACCAAAGCTGGTTTTTACATGAAGGTTTTTAATAACTTCAAAGTCCGCATAAGCATTGCCAAAAAGGCGCAGGTATTTGTAGCCGTTATCTTTGTTATATTCCAGCAGGCGCACTGGGTTTTGCCTGTCGTTCATACCGCCTACAGGGCCGCCCCAGCCAATACCATCAACCGTATGTACAGGGATGATGGGCAATGCGCGCAAAGCAGGGTCGAGCACGCCGGGATCAGTCACTTCATTGGTGCGGGCAAATGTAAAGTTTTCGCCCACGGTAAGCCTGCCGCCAAAGTACTTGTAAGAGCTGTTCATACGGGCGGTAACGCGCTTAAACTCGGTAGTTTTTACGATACCGTCGTTATTATAATAGTTAAGTGAAAACAGGTAACTGCCCTTGTCGCTGCCGTTAGACATAGACAGGTCGTAGCTCTGGGCGATGCCCGTACGGGCAATCTGGTCGTACCAGTCGGTATTCGCCGACTTCAGCGTATGTGCCGCGTCAAGGTATTCAG
>JAZKDS010000019.1:0-2485 GCA_040387455.1 Bacteroidota bacterium | reverse complement strand
ACACCACAAACAATGGTAAAGCTGACCGACTATACCGATATTGTGCAGGAAATGCTGCTGTATTTTAGCCAGCGCATTGCTGAAGCCCGCAAGCATGGCATAAACGATATTATTATTGACCCCGGCTTTGGCTTTGCCAAGACATTGCAGCAAAACTATGAAGTGATGAATAAGCTGGAGCTTTTTAATATTGTGGGATTGCCATTGCTAAGTGGCATATCACGAAAGTCTATGATATATAAGCTACTGGGCAACACGCCACATGAGGCGCTAAACGGCACAGCAGTTTTAAATACTATTTCATTAATAAAAGGTGCCAAAATTTTACGCGTACACGATGTTAAAGAGGCGGTTGAGGCTGTAAAAATTTGTGAAACAATGGTGAAGTGATTATTTTAAACTATTCATTTTAAAAATTATGTAAGGTTCAATTGTATTTATCATCGATAAAGGAACAGAGTATTTATATTATAATCCTAAATTATAAATATAGAACCCATCAAATATATTACAACTCATTTTTGGGATAAAAAATCTTGATTTTATCCACCAAAAAATCGTTTTTACTATAATTTTTCATTTTTTGAAAACAGTGCATAATAGCAATGGTATCGTAGCCATTATCTATTTTCTCGGTAAAAAACCAACACATATAACGATTTCGCTATCTACTAAAATATATATTGTAAAACTCACGAAAACGATTGATTTTCTATTTCAAAAAAGTAGCCATATAGTTATTTTTTGATTGAAAAATATACCTCAATAGCCTGTTTTTGAATACATGATGGGTTTTTGATAGGCACTAATTTTGCCATTTTGATAAAATAGCCCCGTAATTTTATCAAAACCAAAATATTTACCAACCAAACCTTTTCAACATGAAAAACAAACTACTATTGGCAACGGCATGCATGTCTTTGCTGCTATTGGGCGGATTTGCGGCCAAAGCACAAACAGTAACACCGTGGCTTACTAAGGGCGACCAGAGCGCTCTCCTTGCACAGCAGGGTAATGTGAGCTTTGCTGCAAACAGCGGTACTAATGCTAACACCATTACCGTGACACCCGGCACAACCTACCAAACTATTGACGGCTATGGCTGGTGCCTTACTGATGGCAGCGCGCAGGTAATTGCCAGCCTTAACGCTACACAGCAAAACAATCTGTTGCAGGACCTGTTTAACCCCAGTACCGGCATTAGCAGTAATGTGGTGCGCATTAGCATTGGCGCATCAGATTTGAGCCAATATACCTACAGCTATGATGATACTTATGGCGACACAGCATTAACCAACTTTAGCCTTAACGGTTTTACCAATGATTACACGGTGCCGATTCTGCAAAAAATACTGGCTATAAACCCAAACATTAAAATTTTGGCCACCCCGTGGAGCGCCCCGTATTGGATGAAGAGCAATAACGGCTGGGTGGGCGGCAGCCTTTTAGCGGCAAACTATAGTGTGTATGCCAATTACTTTGTAAAATATATGCAGGCTATGCAGGCACACGGCATCAAGATTTGGGCTATAACACCTCAAAATGAGCCGGAAAACCCATACAATGAGCCCAGTATGACCATGAATGCCTCAGAACAGCAAAACTTTATTAACAACAACCTTGGGCCGGCATTAATGTCAGCCGGGTTTGGATATGTAAAAATTATTGCATTTGACCATAATTGCGATAATACCTCTTACCCTACAACAGTTCTTAACAATAGCCCTTATGTGGATGGTGCGGCTTTTCACCTGTATGCGGGCGATATTTCGGCCATGACTACCGTAAAAAACAACACGGGTAAAAACGTGTATTTTACAGAGCAATATGTAGGCGGACCGGGCAGCTTTTCAGGCGATTTTGGCTGGCACATGCAAAACATCATCATAGGCGCTTCTAACAATTGGGCTAAGGTAGTTATGGAGTGGAACCTTGCCACAAATACTTCTTACGGGCCGCACACCAGTGGCGGGTGCAGTAACTGTATGGGTGCTATTACTGTAAACAGCAGCAGCAGCTATACCAAGAATTCTCCCTATTACATGATTGGGCAAATATCTAAGTTTGTAAAAAATGGTGCCGTACGCATAGGCACAAGCGTTAGCGGATCGGCTGTTAAAGCGGTTTCATTTAAAAATAATGATGGTTCTATTGTAGTGGTGGCTTACAATTCATCTGGTTCGGCTACAAGCACTAAAATTGTAGTGGGCTCTAATGCCTTTACCTACTCTATTCCGGGTTCATCGGCGGTTACCTTTAAATGGGCCAGTGGCAGCACACAGGGTTTTGCGGGGTATTATAATGTTATTTCCAGGTCAAGCGGCAAAGGCCTTGATGTAGCCGGGGCATCAACGTCAAGCGGTGCTACCATACAACAATGGGATATTACCGGCGGCGGCGGCAACAACCAACGCTGGAGGTTTGAAAGCGCAGGCAACGGCCAGTATTATATCAGGGTAAAAAGCACTAATATGTACCTTGCCCT
>JAZKDS010000018.1:1464-2747 GCA_040387455.1 Bacteroidota bacterium | reverse complement strand
CCAATTACAAACCCGAAAATAATACAGGTGTTAATGCCATAATGCCATGGGTGCGCAATAATATTGAAAAAACTTCTTTTAAAAACATACAGGAAGCTGAACAGGAATGGGCTAATGTTTCTAATTTAACATTTAATGCTGGTGCTTATTTAAATGCCTCTAAAATTGCTGAAGAAAAATATGGCCAGGCATTTATTACCGATATCATGTTAAACAGAGGCGCAGGAGATAAAGACCCTAAACAAGACCCTGAATATGTAGCAGCATCACTAAAATTGAAAGGACTGCTTTCAAAACAAATGGCATCTCAAAGTTATTTAAAATACCGCTCGCTTACTGCCGAGTTTAATGAAAGGGCTAACTTTGACCCTAAAAATAATAAGGCGGCAACAGGTATGAATGCTATGCAATGGGTGCGGAAAAATTTGAATAAAACAATGTTTATCAGTATAAACCAGGCGGAGATGGAATGGGATGCAATTGGGCTTATATATTTGGCGGAAAAGAAAGAAAATGCCGAATATCATATCTTTCAAAATGATGCGATACTTAAATATGGTCCGGAAATTTATACCGACGCAATGACTGAGGTTATGTTTGGCAACTAAGATAAAAGTTATATTTTAGCATAATACACCAGTGGTATTAATATACTTAAAACAAATATGAAAAAACTAACACTGCTTTCACTACCGTTACTGTTTTTAGCGTGTGGCACAGCAAAAAATGTAAAAAAGGATTATGCTAAAGCTCCTGTTGAAAAATACATGAACAGCATTACACCTCAAGACCTTAAAAAACACCTGTATATTGTTGCTAACGACTCTATGGAAGGACGTAATACAGGTACCGAAGGACAAAAAAAAGCGGGTAAATATCTTATAGGCCAGTACAAAGCTAATGGCATTTCATTTCCGCCCCCAGCAACAGACTGGTACCAAAAAATACCCGCTGCGTACATGTCTAAATCTTATTCGCCTGTAAAACCGGGCGATTCAGAAAATATCTGGGCATTTATTGAAGGTACCGAAAAACCTAATGAAATACTTGTTATCTCTGCACATTATGACCACGTGGGTACTAAAAATGGCGAAGTATACAATGGTGCCGATGATGACGGATCTGGTACTGTAGCGTTACTTGAAATTGCACAGGCATTTGCCCAGGCAAAAAAAGATGGCTATGGCCCTAAGCGTTCTATATTATTTCTTCACGTTACCGGCGAAGAACTTGGCCTGCATGGCTCACGTTATTATTCAGATCACCCACTGTTTCCTATAGAC
>JAZKDS010000018.1:0-1454 GCA_040387455.1 Bacteroidota bacterium | reverse complement strand
TGCGCTGCTGCTTGCCTGTCAAGCCGTGACCACAATGGGGCTGATGATGATGGTTCCGGCACGGTAAGTATTTTAGAACTAGCGGAAGCTTTTTCAAAAGCCAAAGCAAGTGGAAACGGACCGCGGAGAAGTATTGTTTTTATGGCCGTAAGTGGAGAAGAAAAAGGATTGTTAGGTTCGGAATATTATACTGACCATCCCTCTTTGCCCCTGGAAAAAGTAACTGCCAATCTTAATATTGACATGATAGGCCGCCGTGATGAAGCGCATAAAGATAACGGCAACTATATATATGTAATTGGCTCAGACAGGCTAAGTACTGACCTACACAATATAAATGAGGCTGCAAATGCAAAATATACGCATCTTACACTTGATTATACTTTTAATGACAGGAAAGACCCTAACCAGTTTTACTTTAGAAGTGACCATTATAACTTTGCAAAAAAAGGTATCCCAATCATTTTCTACTTTAATGGTGTACATGATGACTACCACATGGCTACAGATGAGCCCCAAAAAATTGAATATGACCTGCTGGCCAAACGTGCACAGTTGGCCTTTGTAACAGCATGGGAGCTTGCTAACCGCCCAGAACGTCCGGTTGTTGATAAAGACGGTAAATAAAAACAAAAAGCCACGGAAATTCCGTGGCTTTTTTATAATATATCGGTGTTAATCTTCAATATGCACCTCATTTGTTTTTGGTATAATGGTTATGGTATATGGAGCCGTAAGCGCCATTGTTGCCATACCATCAGGTTCTGTTGTTTTTACATACACCGTTGTTGTATCGCCATCAACAGATATTTTACGCACGTTTATGCTATAACCACCTGTATTTTTCTGCCCCATAAACAATGCCACAACATTATTCTTATTAAAATCTACCATAGGCACATTACTCCATCCCAGCTCTTTGTAAAGCGATGCCAAATCAGCTTGTGATGAAATAACAACCGACGATTTTTTTTCGCGGCCGCCATAAGCATCCTGTTTTAGTACTTCAAAAGCAATACCCAGGTTTGCATTGGTATTGTTTAATACGTTAATGCTGCACGAAGCCATCATTACAGATGCCATGCCTAAAAGTAAAATACGTTTCATTATGTGTTATGTTTTAAGATTAATGCATTCTGTAATCCAAAACCCGTGCCAGTTTGTAATCTTATTCCTGCTACTAAACAAACTGCTGTTTAAGTGCCCTGCGGTAAATATTTTCATACATAGGCATAATCTTTTGTATATCAAACTCCTGAGCTACTTTGAGGGCGTTTTGCTTAAACTGTTGCAGCTTATCCTCGTCACTTAGTATTTCAATGGCTTTTTGTGCCATGTAGGCTACATCTCCCACATTACCTAAGTAACCCGAATAACCTTCACGGTTTACTTCTGGCAAGCCACCACTATTGGTCGATATAACCGGCACACCGGTAGCCATGGCTTCAAGGGCT
>JAZKDS010000017.1:0-2593 GCA_040387455.1 Bacteroidota bacterium | reverse complement strand
TCGTCATCGACAAGAGCACCTGCAAGCTCTACTCCTGTCGGACCGCCGCCTACCACCACAAAGGTCATTAATGAATCCTTTTCGTCTTTGTCTTTAGTAATAAGTGCTTTTTCTAAATGCTGAAGCGTTAACCCGCGCAAATTCAATGCTTCGGGCACATTCTTCATAGGCATGGTGCATTTAGCCAACTCCTCGTTACCAAAAAAATTAGTGTCTGATCCGGTAGCTATCACCAGGTAATCATAGTAAATATCGCCAATATTGGTTTTAACAATATTCAATTCCGGGCTTATAGACTCAACAAATGCCAGGTTAAACTTAAAATTATTGTGTTTAGTGAATATCCGGCGGATGGGGAAAGCAATAGAGTCGGCAGGTATGGCCCCCATGGCTACCTGGTACAACAAAGGCTGAAAAGTGTGATAATTATGTTTATCAAGCATCAGTATATCTACCGGCGCGTCCTTTAGTTTCTTAGCAAGTTGCAAGCCGGCGAAACCACCGCCTACTATAACCACCCTAGGCCTGGTTGTTTTGTGTTGATCCATGTACTAAAAATATGGTTAAACCGCTATTTATTACCCAATCAACATAAATTATTACAAATTGTGTTATGGCAATTTGCTTACAAAAAAGGGCATCTTAATAAAGATGCCCTAACGGTGTTAATATTTGGATAATATTTAGTTCTTTGTCGTTTTTAAATTATAAAACACCGCGTAACCTGCAGGTATGGTCGGGCTAACCGATTCATCAAATACCAAGGCTGCAATAGTTTTCGCCGGAAGTGTTTTCAAAGCCTCTTCGTCGTGTAATTTACCATCTATAATTGCCCCAAACTTAGCTCCACTTTTTAAAGTGGCGGTTATCGCCTTGCCATTTGTAAGTTTCAAAACTACGGCATCATATCTTCTGTTATCGTTTGGATGGATAGTAAACCTTTCATAAAACGGCCCATCGTCTTTCATCGCCTTATCGGTTATCATCTGATTTTCCTTTGGTGTTATAACGCCACTCTTATTCTTTTTAAGCAACGTAAAATTTCCGATTTTCACTGTATCAGCATTTTCTCCGGCAATTTTCATTTTTATGGCAAAAAAGGTTAGGGGCACAAAGTAATTAACGTTGTTTTTGATGATAGTTTGTGTTTTCGCTGTCCTTACACCAAACATCAAATTTTTTCCTTCCGCATATTTCTCTATTTCAGTTTCAGTATAAAAAACATCGTTTATGATAACTCCGAATTTCTCTTTCGAGTTTAGGTTTACAGATGCATTTCCGTTGGCCATTGCAAACGTTGCTTTTTCATAAGGAGTGCCGTCAGTTTGAGTCAACTTCTGCCTGGCAAAGAATTTTTTATAAGGTTTTTCTATCCAAAAAGGAGATGCGGCTTCTGCATACATCCATTCAATTTTCCTATCTATGGACGTCGATTTTACCGTTTTACCCGTATCAACCGCCACATCATTACCTTTACTCACCAACTGGTAAAACTTGAAAAAGAAATCCGGATTCTTTACGCCGTAGTCACGCACATCACTGCTTATGGCAACCCAATCGTCTATCTTATAGGTTTTGTTCTCGCGGCCTTCCACTTCGTGCACAAAACGTAGCCTAACATGGTCGCCATTTTCAATACTGCTAAAATCAATGTTTCCGGGCTTAAAGTTAATGTCAAACTTGTATCCGTTAACTGTTTGTACCTGTGCATATTTCCAGCTACCGTTGGCATATTTCTGTATCTTGGTTATTTGCCCGTCTGCAAATCTTACCTTATTAGCTTCATATAAAAATGGAGCCGAAGATATCTTGTCTGACTCAGCCGATTGGTATATCTTTTTATCGTTTCTATAAATAAATGCTGGTGATACCATTACGGGCTCGTCCATACCCCATGATGCACCAAAGGTTTTCCACCGCACCTTATCACCTACCTTCAAAATATTATTCAACTGCTTTTCCTGACCATATTTTGTGCGCAAAAAGTAGTCATTGCCATTATAGGTAATGGTAAATCCGTCTATTTTATTAGCGTTATCTTTATTGAATACTACAGCCTTAATCAACACATCGACCACCCCACCTGATATACTCTCGATCATCTTTTTCTTGCGGGCGTAGTCTTCGGTTTTCATCCATCCCTCATATTTAGCTTTATTTCTAGCTTCATTGGCTATTTCCGCAGCGGTGCGTTTCACCAATTGTTTATAGCGGGGGCCGTCATTTTTGCTGGCTGATATTAAACTGCTAAATTTTGTAACCTTAAATTTGGCAAAGGCAAGGCAGCTTATCATTACCACGGGTAACACAAGCAGGTAAATTATCTTTTTCATATAGTTTGTAGGTTTAGTAAATAACATGGTGATGCGCCTTTTTAACGGCACCTTGCTAAAGCTGTGGTAAAGAGCGCCATGGCCGGCTACAGATAAATGCAGCAATAAATCGGCATACTGGCTTTTGTCAGACGATTTACCCATCTCGCGGTCAACCTCAAATTCATGGTTCTCTTCAACAGAACGGGCATACAGGTATACAAACAACCGTGTGTATGCTACTGAAGATACACTTGTAGTTTGCGATGTATCCGGTTCTA
>JAZKDS010000016.1:3478-5324 GCA_040387455.1 Bacteroidota bacterium | reverse complement strand
GCTGAAACCAGCGTCCGTTTGTTGCCGACCGTCCAGGGATTTTTCATTTCAGCGATATAAATATTCTGTTGCTGGTTCACATTGCCTTCCCATCCTGACCATATGAGGAAAAACTGGTTCTTGTATTCGAATACCGAACCATCGATGCTCCATTTATCATCGGGTGTCACCAGTTTACCTTTCATGATCCATTCGCCTTGCAGGGGGTCGGCCGCGCTATTTTCGAGTACCCATAACCGGTGGTCGCTGTTGCGGCCGCTGTCGGCGGCGAAGTAGATATACCATTTACCGGCAAGGAAGTGTATTTCGGGTGCCCAGACATTCTTTGAATAGGGCCCGCTTGGAGGCGGTGTCCAAACGGTTTTGCGCTCTGCCGTGTTGATCAGGGCAATGCTTTTGGTTCGCCAGATATCGATACGGTTGCCGAGCGTCTGGGTGTAATAGTAATAGCCGTTGTGGTAGGTGCTGTATGGGTCGGCGCCCGAGGGTAGCAACGGGTTGTTAAATGTTTTTTGCTGTGCAGAAAGGCCTGCAAAAACCAACAATAATATCAATACAAACTTCTTTTTCATTGGGTGGGTATTTTCAAATCCGGATGGGACAGCGTTAAAGGCTATCCCGGCCGCATTTGCATTATTTAACCTAATTAACCTATTTCTTATTAACTTCTGAAGTTATTTTTTTGATAAAATCAGTTTCAGCTTTAATATATGGCGTGCCATCCGTATTAAATACTTCGTGAAACCATACAGGAGGGGCAGCTGTGTAGGTTTTAGTCCAGCTATCCCAAGGGTACTTGGTTTGCGATTTGCCATCTACAAGGCCCCAGTTTATCATGCCTACGTTATATTTTTTAGCTACAGGTAAAAAGCCTTGAAAGGTACTGCCATTTGGCCTTGCCATATACTCAGTACAAATCATTGGCTTACCAAAACGCTCCAGTTGCTTTATCCTGTTTTCAAGGTCAGCAGGTTTGTCATAATTATGGAATGTAACAATATCTGACTGATCCAGCTGCATTTTGTGGAAATCGTTAATCTTACCTTCAGACCAGTCTCCCTGCCATACACCAGAGGTAAGCGGCTGGCTTGGGTTAACGGAACGCGCCCATTCAAAAACCTGTGGCAATAGTTTGCCTACAAGTTCTACCTTGTTTTTTATTTCTACTTTTTCATAAGAGGCTCCCGTCATGTTATCGGGCTCGTTCCATACATCCCAGCCTAAAACCCTGCCGTCGTCTTTAAACCTGCCTACTGTAGCTTTTACGTATTTTTCAAGGCGCGGATACTGTGCAGCATCCTGCAATACTTTTTGGCCCGGGCTTTGTACCCAGCCCGAGTTGTGCACGTGCGGTTTAGGTGCACGTTGCCTGCCCAGCGCAGGGAATGGGTCCCAGCAAGAATCAAACAGTACAAATAATGTTTTTATGTGGTGCTTATCTGCAATAACCAGATACTGGTCAAGGCGTTTAAAAAAGCCTTCAGGATCCTGTTGGTACAAAAGATCGTGCAGGTAGACCCTCATAACGTTCATGCCTATGCTTTCTGCCCATGCCAGTTCTTTATCAATAGTAGCGGGGTCAAAAGTATCGGCCTGAAACATTTCCAGCTGGTTAATTGCG
This sequence comes from Bacteroidota bacterium, assembly GCA_040387455.1. Taxonomy (GTDB): domain Bacteria; phylum Bacteroidota; class Bacteroidia; order Flavobacteriales; family Flavobacteriaceae; genus Flavobacterium. The sequence continues at coordinate 3,703 of JAZKDS010000016.1, read as the reverse complement.
GTGCTTGGGTAAAAGTTAGCGCCCACATACCATGGCTGTTTAGCATACCATGTGTTGGCCTGTTCTTTGGTCCATATTTCCCTTTCAACAGTTGGTGTTGTGGTAGTAGCTTCTTTTGTTTTCTCTGCGTTTTCCCTGCATGAAAAAAGCATAAGACTTGCTGCCAGCGTAAGGGCAAATGGCGTGTTTTTTAAAATCTTTAATGCATTCATAATTGTGATGTGT
>JAZKDS010000016.1:0-3468 GCA_040387455.1 Bacteroidota bacterium | reverse complement strand
TTTGGGAACGAGCGGGCAGTAGGTTTTTACCGGACAGCTATATTGCTGCAGCCGGCTAAATGATTAAACAAACTTCTTTTTTTGGAATTTTTTTTTTTTCTTATTTTTTGTCTATGCCGAACTTTTTTACCAGTGCGTCGTATTCTTTGCCCGATATGGTTATCATACAGCCGTGCCTTACGTGCTCTGGCATAGTGTATTTATCCCAATCGCTATAAAAGGTATAGCCCGATGCCTGATACCAGGGGCCGTTTAAGTTATCTGCAATAGATAACCCGTATGAAATGCCCGGATATTGCTCATAATACATATACCATGCTTTGCCGTTAGGCGAGGGTATAAGGGTGGGAGCCTCTCTAAAATTAGGGCTTATAGACTCTTGTGGTAACGAGTAAGGGCCGGTAAGCGAAGCCGCTTTGGCTATCCTTATTGTTTTTCCGGTGGTCCAGTACAGGGTAGGGTACGACTCATCTTTTAATATGGCATAATAGCTATCGCCTACTTTCCTGATGCTAACATCTATGGTGCCAAAACTCCAGTCGAACAGCTTTTGAGGTACGCCCTCAAAGGTTACAAGGTCCTTGCTTAGCACATATAGTGTGCGCTGGCTGGCCCAGTAGCGTTCGCCATCTTCTTTAGTGCCCTCAAGGTGTGGTGTGTGCCATGTCATGATAAATTTACCAGACGGTGCATCATAATACAGCTTGGGTGCGCCTATGCGCTGCATGGCTTCGGCATAACCGGGGGTTGCCTTAAGGTTTGGCGTGTACGTGCTGTGTTTTTTCCATGAAATTAAATCAGTAGATACCCATATGTTGATATCCGGCGATGCGTCTCCGGCATTGCCTGCAATATAATATTTGCCATCGGGGCCTTTTGCAATATCAGGATGCCCGCGGTATTCTTCAAATACACGCTTTTTATTGTTTAGTGTATTCCAGTGCAGTCCATCGGTACTAACCGAATAATAGAGCTTGCCATAATCTTCGTGCGTCATGTGTGCAAAAAGGTAGGCCTGGTTTACTGTTTCTTCACCCTTTTTTACCTGTCCTGCGGGTTCCGGCTGCTGTGCAAATGCAAGGCTACAGGCAAATAGTAAAACAGCTGATGTATATAGCGATTTTATCATTACAGATATTTTTTTGAAAAATATTCCTGAAGCAGTTTGGGTAAACCGCTTCAGGAAGTATTATTAATTAATAACCGGAATTTTGGTTCATGAACGGGTTGTTATCAACCTCGCTTTGCGGTAATGGCATGCGGATACTTTTTCCTACAACAAAGTTGTTAAAGTCAGCATCTCTTGCTTTTACCTGATCTACGCCAGCCTGGCTTTCAAGATCGCCCCAACGTTTAAGGTCTAACCAGCGCACGCTTTCGCCACACAACTCAAGTACCCTTTCTTTTTTAAGGCGCGCCAGGAACTGATCATGGTTATTGCCTATTGCAGGATAAGCTGTAGCAAGTGAAGGCATGTTAGAACGTGCCCTTACCATATCTACATACTGGTAAGCCTCTGCCGTTTGCCCAAGCTCATTAAGCGCCTCTGCATACATAAGCAGTATATCGGCATAACGTATTAGCCTGTAGTTAACCTGACAGTAATAATCTTCGTTATTACGGTAGTAATCTCTTGCTCCTTTACGGAAGAATGCCTCATCTGCATTCCATTCCCAATGCCTGCCATAGGTAAGGTCGCCAAAATCTGCCTCAAGCTGAGGGTAGAAAAGGGTATGCCTAAGACGCTCATCTATACCACCTGTAGTGGTAGGCTCTTCTTTAAACAGGTTTACAACCCAGTAACGAGCCTGGCCATCTGACCATCCAATGCCGCGTGGGGCAAAAAATTGCTGCCTGGTGTTAGATACAGCTGCATTTGCACCCTCATCTGTACCACCAAGACGCTGGTCGCCAAACTGGATTTCGAATACCGACTCTGTATTGTTTTCTGTAGTATGGGTAAAGTTGTCTTCATAATTAGCTGTAAGGCTGTATGAAGCTCCTTCTCCGGTAATTAAATAATCCATTGCTGTTTTAGCATCGCTCCAGCGTCGTTGCTGCATGTACAGCTTAGTAAGCATGGCTTTCGCAGCACCTTTAGTCGGCCTGCCTGTGTTAGCGTCATTCCAGTTTAAAGGAAGTGATGCAAAAGCCTCATTCAGGTCAGTTTCTATCTGGGCAAACACTTCTTCTTTAGTGTTTTGTACAGGTGTGTCGCTTGGCTGTAATGGTGTAAGTACCAATGGAATGTTTTCCCATAATTCGGCTGCATAAAAGTAATGCATTGCCCTAAAGAATTTAGCCTGCGCCAGGATAGCCTGTTTTTGTGCCTCATCTTCAAACTGAATGTCCGGAACGTAAGTAAGCACCTGGTTACAACGGAAAATGGCTTTGTATGAATCTCTGAACGTTACAGAGTTACCTTCCCAAAAGTTGTAGTTTACATAATTAAAACGTGTCCAGTCGGCCAGTTCTGTCCACGGGCTGTTACTAAAGCCTTCGTCAGACGTTAGATCCATACGGAAGTACATCCACCTGGACCAAAGCCCGTCTTTGTAAAACATGGCATAGATAGAGTTAACACCCTTTTCTGCATCGTTAGGGGTTTGCCAAAACTGGTCTACAGTAAGGGTATTTGGATTTGTAAGGTCAAGCTCCTCCTCGTTGCACGAGCTTAGGGTAAGGAGCGAAGCCATTAATGTGCTATATAATAATATTTTTTTCATTTTGTTCAATTTTTCTGATTAGAAACCAAATTCTACTCCAATAGTAAACGTGCGTACATTAGGGAATGCACCAAAATCTACACCTCTTTCAAATATGTTGTTGTTAACAAATTCAGGGTCAAGGCCTCCGTATTTGGTAATTGTAAGCACATTTTGAGCCGACACACTAATACGTGCCCTGTCAAAACCAATTTGAGATACCCATTCTTTAGGGAAGCTGTAACCAGCGCCTATGTATTTAAGCCTTGCAAAGCTTCCGCTTTCAAGAAAACGGTCTGTATCGCCACGGTTAGTAAGCGATGTGCCATAGAAAGCCCTTGGTGTGCTTGTGTTAGGGTTTTCCGGCGTCCATGGCTGTGTGCCTGCGGCATAGTTATGGTCTCCGTTTATAACATCTACAATGCTGCTGTAGCCGTTGTATACTGTAGCGCCAAATGATCCTATCCAGTTCATAGAAAAGTCAAAGCCTTTGTAGTCAAAGCCTGCGTTAAAGCCCATTTCAAATTTAGGCCACGGGCTGCCGTCTACAATTTTGTCTTCGTTAGTAATCTGTCCGTCACCGTTAATGTCTTTATAGCGGATGTCTCCCGGTACTGCGTCTGGCTGTATAACCTGGCCCTCGCCGTTAACATGAGCAGTAACTTCTGCCTGGTTCTGGAAGATACCGTCTGTTTGCAGCACATACCACATACCTACGGCCTGACCTTCGCGTGTTACGGTGTTACCCGAAAAGAATTCGTTC
>JAZKDS010000015.1:0-6084 GCA_040387455.1 Bacteroidota bacterium | reverse complement strand
TTAAAAGAAAGCTAAAGAAGCTCCCCATTAAAATAAATAAAAACTTATATTTCATACTCTTAATGGGATTGCTTCATCATTCCTCCTCGCAATAACAGACCGGAAAAACTAACCTACTCAATCACATCAAGCTCCACCTTAAGGTTGTTGATGATAAACTCCTGCCTGTCGGGCGTGTTCTTGCCCATATAAAATTCCAGCAGGGTTTGTATAGGCGTGTTATTATCCATTAAAACCGGGTCAAGCCTTATCTCCTGGCCTATAAAGTGCTTAAACTCATCCGGGCTAATCTCTCCCAATCCTTTAAATCGGGTTATCTCGGGCTTGCCTTTAAGCTTTTCCATGGCGGCGCGGCGCTCATCTTCGCTGTAGCAGTAAATAGTTTCTTTTTTATTCCGCACCCTAAACAACGGCGTTTGCAATATATACAGGTGGTTTTCTTTAATCAGCTCCGGGAAGAATTGCAGGAAAAACGTTATCAGCAGCAGGCGAATGTGCATGCCGTCAACATCGGCATCTGTCGCGATAACAATATTATTGTAACGCAGGTTTTCCATTTCCTCCTCAATATCAAGCGCGGCCTGCAGCAGGTTGAACTCCTCATTTTCGTACACAATTTTTTTACTCATACCATACGAGTTCAGGGGCTTACCGCGAAGGCTAAATACCGCCTGGGTGTTCACATCGCGTGACTTGGTAATGGACCCCGATGCCGAGTCGCCCTCGGTTATAAACAGCGTGCTCTCTAGGCTTCGTGGGTTTTTGGCATCGGTAAGATGCACACGGCAGTCGCGCAGCTTTTTGTTGTGCAGGCTTGATTTCTTAGCCCTGTCGCGCGCCAGTTTGCGTATACCGCTTAATTCTTTACGCTCACGCTCTGCCTGTAATATCTTTTTAAGCAACGCATCGGCCGTTTCGGGGTTCTGGTGTAAAAAGTTATCCAGTTTATTTTTTACAAAATCGTTTACAAAGGTGCGCACGCTGGGTGCTTCAGGCCCCATATCGGTACTGCCCAGCTTGGTTTTAGTCTGCGATTCAAATACAGGCTCCTCTACCTTAACGCTTATAGCGCTCACGATAGATTTACGTACATCTGACGCTTCAAAGTTCTTGTTGTAAAACTCTTTGATGGTGCGCACTATAGCCTCGCGGAAAGCACCTAAATGCGTACCGCCCTGCGTAGTGTTTTGCCCGTTTACAAAAGAATAGTATTCTTCACTATACTGGGTTTTACTATGTGTCATGGCTATTTCAATATCTTCATCCTTTAGGTGGATAATAGGATAAATACGATCGTCTTCAGCAATGGTTTCGCCAAGTAAATCTTTAAGCCCGTCTTCACTGTAATATTTTTCTCCGTTAAAAATTATGGTCAGCCCGGTATTGAGGTAACAATAATTTTTGAGCATCTTGATGATGTACTCATTACGGTATTTGTAGTTTTTAAAAATGGTCTCATCTGCAGTAAAGATAACCTTGGTACCCTTGCGGCGGGTGGTTTCGGTAATTTCTTCTTCAAGGGTGATTTCGCCGGCCGAAAACTCAGCAGCCTTCATCTGGTTATCCCTTACAGATTCTACCCTGAAATAGTTAGACAAGGCATTAACCGCCTTTGTACCCACACCATTTAACCCCACCGATTTTTTAAAGGCTTTGGAATCGTACTTACCGCCGGTGTTCATTTTGCTTACAACGTCTACCACTTTGCCCAGCGGAATGCCTCGGCCATAATCGCGCACTGTAACGGTTTTATCTTTAAGAGTAACCTCTATGGTTTTACCGGTACCCATAACAAACTCATCTATACAGTTGTCTATCACCTCTTTGATAAGGATGTAAATACCGTCATCCGGCGATGATCCATCTCCCAGTTTGCCTATATACATACCGGGGCGCATACGGATATGCTCCTTCCAGTCGAGTGAACGTATATTGTCTTCGTTATATTGGGTTTCCTGCGACATCAAATATTGGGATTTTGCGCTAATATAGCGTAAATGCGCAAAAAAAGAAAGCGCGATTGCAGAAACTTTTTAACGTTACTTAACAATCAGGCTTATATGTTGGGGAAAATAATCTTAGCGGTTTATCTTGTATGCCACCACCGATTTTTGGTTTACATAAATGGTTAACGTACCTACCGATTTTGCCGTTAGCGGCACATCAAAACTTGCCGTATCAGCATCGGTTTTAGGAGTAATAGCATTGTATTTTTTTTCCTGGCTAAAGGCATAATGCACCTTATCCCCTACTTTTAGATTATTTATTTTAAACGATATTATGCCTCCCGGTTTATTGGTATAAATACCGCTTACCGGAGTTATAACTTCATAGCCATCAGCAAGGTAATTACCATAATATAACGGCAGGTTGGCAAAATCAGTTTCGGTTTTATTGGTCAGCAGCCATTGTTTATCATCGGGGTAATGGTTTAGGAAAAACACATCGGGTTCGGCAAAAAAGTAACCATCATTGAACTTAAAGGTAAATGCAGGCTTTTCGCCTGTAACTACACCTGCACCCCAGGTACAGTCGAGCAGTTTCCATTTGCCGTCAATCTTTACGGCATTCCAGGCGTGGTCGCTGGCGCCGGGTGCTTTGCCTATGTGCATGGGGTGCGACTTACTGGTACCGGGAATAAACACCGCTTCGAGGCCTGCTTTTTGGGCTACAATCATAAACAATGTAGCATAGCCCTCGCACACACCTTTTTTGGTTTTGAGTGTTTTAGCAGCAAGGTCTTCTTTAAACTTTTTTTGTTTCTCAAGCTTTTCCTGCTCTGTTTTATAGCTGTAAGCCACCGGTTTTTCGTTTACGCCATAGGCCGCCAGATCATACTTTACATTAGTGGCAATCCAGGTAAATATGGCACGGGCTTTTTCGTCTTCACGGGTAAAGTCGGCCTTTACTTTATTGGCAAACTTATCGGAATCGGAAAATGTTGCAGGATAGTTTTTTACGGTAGCATCAACCTTGGCAAAATCCTGTGCATGGGTATAGCCTGCAATCAAAATCAGCAAAAGCAATGTGTATAATTTTGATATTTTCTTCATGGTTAGGGAATATCCAAATATCTTGCCAAAAGAGTGGCAAAGCAACAGAGAGGCAAAGTAGCAAAGTTTCTATACTCCATTTTCAAAGAGACTTTGCCTCTTTGTTACTTTGCCTCTTTGCAACTAGTTATAATGACAAAAAATCCCACCGTCATAAGGTGTCCATAAAGCGGCGCGCTGGTGGCCCGCCTTAAGGGCGTTATTAGCCCAGGTATTGCAGGTATAAAACAGGCTGTATTTGCCCACACCTTCATAAAAGGCATCATACTTACCATAACTATGGTTTTGTATCCATGTAATCTTTTTAGCCTGGTCCTGCTGAAAGCTTTCTTCGATATAGGCAACCAGGTCAGCATAATCTTCTTTGGTTATCATAATCTTTTTGCATTCATCATCTTCGGTCAGGGTTTTATAAAAGCGCGTATGCATGGCCGATGTACCCATCCAAAAGGCTGCTTTTACCGCCGTACTGGCCTTTAGGTCGCTCCACTGCGGCGTGTCAAGGTAAAAGCCTTTATCGCCCCAGCCAAAGGCTACAAAGCTGGCAATACTGTCCTGAGATGTAGTATGGGTAAATAAAATATCTTTTGTCCAGTCTTTTACCTCATTTTTTATGGGCACCACAATATCGGTATGTACGCCATTGCTATTTATGTAAACAGGAATTGTACCCCCGGTTTGCGGAGTACTGTTTACAGTAATGTGCGAAAATACCAATACTGCCAAAAGATAAGTGGCAATAAAAATAACAATCCCCAATATAAAGCGTCCGGTAAACTTTAGGCCCTGCTTAAGCTTTTTGTTCATAGTCGAAATTGGTGATAATATCTCTTAATGCATCGTCAAGCTCTTTATTGGATATGCTACCGGCCTCAACATCAAAATTATGGTTAAAGGATGGCAACGAAAAGGTAGCGCGGATATCGGCGCCATAATTTTTAAGGCTGAGCTGCGCAGCATCAAGCGCATTTTTGCCACCATACCTACCCGGAGAGGTAGACATTAGCAGTACAGGCTTATTATCAAACACAACCTTTTTTTGGCGCGAAGCCCAGTCGTATATGTTTTTAAAGGCTGCGGTTAGCCCGGCATTATGCTCGGCAACTGATATAAACAGCACATCGGCCCACTCCATTTTATCCAGAAACTGGCGGGCAATAGGCGGCTGGCCTATCAACTTTTCGCGATCTACACTAAAAAGCGGAAGCTCATAATCGTTAAGATCCAGTATTTCGGTTTCGTCCGCGTCAAAAAGCCCGGCGGCATAAGTAACCAGTTGCTTATTTATAGATTGTGTGCTGCTGCTCCCGGCAAAGGCAAGTAATTTCATACGTTGGTTTTAAGGTATAGGCCAAAGTACAAAAATTCTTTTACATCTACCTGCTTAATTAAGCCTGAAACGGTTGTGAATGCGACGCACCAGCGGCCAGTTTAAAATAATACCCATAATGCATATTATGAGCAGGATAAACATCACGGCAAAATAAATGATACCATTTATAGATGACAGGTTAGGAAAATCTGAAACCAGGAAAAATAGCGTTATAGTGAAGGTGATCACGGATAGGATAAAGCTGAAAAGTTTCATGGCCTTTAATTTGTGTTGCAACAATTTTAATACACGTTAGAAAAGACAGTTACACATCAGAAAAGACAGTTACACATCCTTTCAATGGCTTTTATTTTTCATGACTGATAAAAAATGAATTTTATAAATATATAAAAAATATAAAGGGATATCCCTTAGGTCGTTAAGCCATAAAGTTAACAAAAAAATTGTAATCTTGTATTAAGAAAATATTATTTACGACCTGTTTTTATAAACAGCTGTCATGGTAAATATTTTATTGAAGTAGCCATCAAGGCAGGTAAGATCTGTGGCTATAACTTCATTAGTAATTATAGCGCCATCTTTAATAAAGTATGTTTCGGCAGCCGTTTTTTTGCCCGCCTTTCTATTCGCTTTTTTAAACACCAGATTACTCACGGTAACGCGGTATTTGCCATCGCTAATTTCAATTTCAAAATCAAAACTAAAATCATCTTTCATAAAGGCCGATGCGCCCGGGCAGGTATTTCTTAAATCGTTAGCAGTACCTTTATAAACAGTAGCTGTAGATGACGTAATTTTAAGCCTGGTATGCCTTGCTATAAGGCTGGGTATATTGGTTTCGTTACTTATAAACACGTTTTCCCAAACCAGCTTATTATTGCTGGCAATAAAACTGTTAGACTGGGCAGAAACCGCCAGTGATATAAATAATATGACAACCAACACAATCCTTTTCATAGCAATAACTTAACGGCTAAATAACCATGGCAAAGATACATATTTTTTTAAGCCAAAATTTATTGATACTTACAAATAAATACATTTTTCTTTATAATATTTTACTAACGTTTTATAAGTTTGCCCAGTAAATCCGTCCAGATTTCGCGCTTTTGAATTAACCCCATAGTTGCATTGGCTCCACTGGGAGATGGTAGTACCGAATAATTTAGGCCTTCCCTCCTCCCCACATACCTGTTATAATAGGCTGCTGCATTTTTACTGGAGAAACAAACATGCTTTATTTGCGGGTGCTTTTTATAAAATGCAGCAAAATCATTAGCAACCTCATTTTTAATATTGCTGTCAAGGCTTCCCTCCCGCTCGCAATAAGCCAATACATCCCAAAGGGCAATGCCGTTTTGCTGCAACAGATTTACTTTTTCATTATAATCATGGGTAAGTTCTACTTCAAAAATACTGAACATAATCCGCCAAAACTGGTTGCCCCTGTTACCATAATATTCCTGCAACTCAAGCGATTTTTCGCCGGGCATAGTGCCCAATATTAATATAGTACTGTTGTTATCTGCAATGGGCTCAAAAGCTTTTTTCATAATAAAATCTAAAGTAAAAGGCTGTGTATAAGTATTGTATTACAATGATAGTTAAACTATTCTTAGCGTATTTTGTTTTATGATTTTGTTAGCATCGTTGCCTGTTGCCTTTGTATAATTTTGATAGAAACAGTAGCACCTAACG
>JAZKDS010000014.1:0-3625 GCA_040387455.1 Bacteroidota bacterium | reverse complement strand
TTGTTAACTCTACAACAAGGTTGTTTTCTTCAGGCGAATAGCCGTATGAAGCCGCGGTAAACACCAGGTTTTCATACATTGAGCCACGCCAGGTATCGGTACGTTGCGGTATGTATACCAGTTTGGTGCGCAGGTCAAACAAATCTTCGTATTCAAAATTATAAGTAATGCTGCCAGATGTTGCAAACAATTCACCGCAAAGCAGGCGCAGTAACGTAGTTTTACCGTTACCGTTTTCGCCTACAAGCCCCACAATATCACCTTCATAAAGTTCAAGGTTTACAGGGCCTAACGCAAACGCGGCAGGTGAGTATTCTTTTTCTACATTAGTGGCAGATAGTATTTTTTGCCGCTCTTTATATGGTTTTGACTGTAAAACTGCATATAATTCTTCCAGCAGGTCCGAAAGTTTTAAGCGTGTTTCTTCGGCATCTGTGTTAGTATCCAGCCAGTTAAGTAGCTGATTTGTTTTGTGGTAAAATGCTATTTGCTCTGTATCAAGTGTAAAATCTATAATACGTTTAGTGGCAACAGTAAAATCTCCAAAACGCAGCAGGTCGCGTGCTTCGTCAAAATGTTTTTTAAAATCGTTCATTGGTTATGGTGTAGATTTCAAATGTATTAAACATCATACAATAACCAATAAAAAAATCTTCCTTTTTGAGGAAGATTTTCATGAATTATTTACGGTAAATTATTGAGTAACTACAATAGTTTTAACTATTGGCGACGCTGGATTTTCGGTTAAAAAATGCAGTATATAACTGCCCGCTACCGTAGGTTTAAATTCGTAAGGTTTTGTTAGTATGGTACTTGTTTCAGTACAATTACATCCTGTATAATCTACAGTTGCACCAATTTGCCTTGGAAATGTAGTATTAAATTGTTGAAAACCAACAAATGTTCCGCAGCTGTTAACCACTTTAAAACTCACATTAAAGTTAACAGGTGTATTTACCGTTGTGCTGTCAGGGCCCGTTACAGTTGTTGCGGCCATATAAGCCCTGCTGTAACAATTATTGTTTTGATTATCACCGTCAAGGCTGCAACCTGCTAAAAAGCCCACTGCTGCAAGCACAGCTAAAAATTTTAATTTCATAATAGTATTAAAAAGTAGTTTTATTTATGATTAGATGAGCATTTGATAAAAAGGTTGCGTAAAATTTATAAATTATTACAGTATTTGTATACTAAACCCTGATTTGTAATTGCCTGCCGGTTCAAGATTTATTATTCCTGCCTTTTCTACAAGGTTGCCCGATGCATTTTGTGCGTCAGAATATCCTTGCCATGGCTCTATACATACAAATGGTGCATCTTGCTTTGTCCAGATGCCCAGGTGAGGAAAATGTGGGAAGCTTACCTTTAATACATCTTCATCATTTTTTTTAATAGTTACAGCCCTTGACTCTAAATTTGTAAATATAAGAGCGTCGTTTTCAAAGAGGGTATAGTTGAGTGCAACTATGCCGTTTAGTGCGGCTATAGACTCTATTTTTGTGCTTAAAAGATCGTCTTCAAGCTGTGTACTAACCAGTGGTTCATTTTTTTCAAAGGCAAGGCTGTAGCTTTCAAAACTGCCCGGCAATGCAAAGGCAGGGTGCGCGCCTATAGAAAATGGCATGCTGTTGTTGCCATTGTTATAAACCCTGTATTCAAGTGTAAGTGTTTGATTATTTAAGGTGTAGGCCAGTTCCAATTCAAAATCAAACGGATATACTTTTTTAGTATCATCATTTGAGGCAAGTGTAAAAACAACGCTGTCTTCTGTTTGCTCTTTTACAGTAAATACATTATCCCGGGCAAAACCGTGGCGGCTCAGGACATATACCTGGCCATTGTACAGGTATGAATTGTTTTTTAACGTGCCCACAATAGGGAAGAGCACGGGGCTGTGTTTGCCCCAAAAGTTTGCATCGCCCTCCCACATATATTCAGTACTGCCATCTTTAAGCGAGGTGAGCTCGGCGCCGTTTGGGTTAATAATGGCCGTAAGTATTCCGTTAGAAATAGTAATATCCATAAAATTACAACGTTTATTGTGTAAGCAAATATACGAATACGCTTACAGTAGTACAGCCTTTTTTTCGGCCAGCGTTTTAATTTTATGCGATGCCATTTCGCTAAAGCGCATGCTCTCATCATAATGCTTGTCGCCTGATACCAGTATGGCAAAATCGCCAATTTCGGTAGTAAGCCATGTGTGTCCATCATAATCTACAGATAGCTTGTAAGTATAACCCACATTGTGTACTTCTTCTTCCCAAATAGGCATGTACAGCGCGTAACCAAGCGTTTTATTAAGTTCAAACTGAGCTACGCTTAGGCGCGATTCAGGATACTCTATAACTGTTGCGGGGCTGATTTCATAATCGCCAAAATCTTCGGGCAGGCTGCCCCATTGGCGGATATACTCAGGCTTAGTAAGTATTTCCCACACGCGTGTAACGGGTGCATCTATCTTAATGCTTTGTTTTACTATAAGTGACTTGCTCATGGTTTATTAATTTATTAGTTGGGCTATAAAATTAGTAAATGGCAAACAGGTGTAATATGTATTTAACGATACTTTACAACATGCTATACACGGCTGTCGTCTCTTGTGTTTTTTACAAGCCCAATACCGGCAATAAAAAATATAAGTCCTACAATGCCATATATGGCTGTGGTTTTCACACTGCTCTCACCGGTTTGGGTATTGGCAAAAACGTATGCGGCATACATAAGGCCTACAATTCCTAAAATGGTAAGTATTGCTCCAAAAATTCTTTTTAAGTTCATAATAGTCAGGTTATTTGTTTATGTTAATTACAAATTTCTTGCTTATTTATATATTTAACTATGTGTTTGTAAAAATATTAACACAGGTACTGATGGTTTTGAACATTATTTTTGAAAAAGCCTGATTTTATTGGCTTTTTATAAGTTAAGTAAAATAAGTAGTACAAAAATTTTCTTAACAAAAAGTTATTTAGTCACAAAGTTCTATAACAACATAATTTATTTGCTGAAATTTGAGAGAATATTAGTTACCAGAGTATCACCTAAATAAATCAACGCTATGAAATTACTATACATTATGCTTTCGGTATTTGGCGCACTGTTTGCCGGCTATCTTTTTATAAATGATTTCACCTTTGATAATATAAGCTTTAGCAATTACCTAATAAGTACCTTATTTGTATTGCTGTTGTGTTGTATAGGTGTTATTTGCCTTGGGGCTATGGTATCTTTTAAAAGAAAAAATGCCGATAAAAACGTAATGACCATACGTCAGTACTATCAATATAAAAGCGCCCGCTAATATGGGATTAGCTTTATAATGAAACGGGGCTTCAAGTAGAGGTAGCCCCGTTTTTATATTTATTAAACAAGAAAGCCGCCCATTATAAGGCGGCTTTCTCTTTATGTGGAAAATGATGTTTAGTTATTTTCCGCCAAATCGGTCTGGTTTCTAAAAACAAGCTGGCCGTCAAAATTGTCGATGGTCTCGACGCGGGCGCGCAGATTCCGCAGTAGGCTTTAAATGGATTGATTCCAGTCCGGCGGCAGGATCAACACCGGGACCTTCGTGTTCTTGATCAGCTCCACCGGCACGTTCCCCGCGAGCAGCCGGGCGAAGACG
>JAZKDS010000013.1:0-1727 GCA_040387455.1 Bacteroidota bacterium | reverse complement strand
CCCAGTAATATCGGTAATCTTCCGCCTCTCCAATAGACATATAGCAAATTACCAATCGCGAACCACCATTGGCCTTATGTTTTAGCTGCGCAATTTCGGCAGCGGTAAAGGGCTCGTTCTCTAAAAACAAATCCATAATAACAGCGTCATAATTAGTGGCGTTAACTGCCGAAATAAAGGTAGCTTTATTGGCGTAATTTTCCGGGTTTATAAAAAAGATGAAATTTTTAGCCTGAGCCAGTGTCGTAATATTATCGCTGTTTACATTATGAGGCTCACCGGCCGGTATAACGGCCAGTGCCCTGTCGGGTGCAGCATAAGAGGTGTAGCCCGCAGCCTGGTTTTTTGCATATGAGTCAGCCATTTTAGATGGCGTGCTGCAATAATCAGTCACTAAAATAGCCTTTCCCGCATTTTTAGAAATGTTTAAAAAGTTTTTCAGATAAGCTGTCGCATCTGCGGGAGTGGCCTGGTCGTCGTTATCATAGCCATACAATAAATCTTCCTGCCCATTGCCGTCAATAGCATTCAGGTAAGCAGTGGCAGGGCTGCCGTCTTCTTCACCGGTATTGCTTACCAGTTCAATACCATTCTGCGGAATAACAGCAAAGTTAGGGTTCATTACTTTTGCTTTTTGGCTTATGCCAATAACAAAATTGCGCATTTCCTGCTTAAAGTCGCGGTTTTCAGGGTTGGTATTTGTGGAGTCGTCATTACTGCTGCAAGCGGCCAGTAGGATTATCATCAATATGTAAGCAGGTAATCTCATGGGAAGTGTTTTTATTAAAAACTCAAAAATAGTGGTTTTAGTACTTAGCACCTAAGCGCCTCAGAACCTTACCGGCTTTTTAGAAAAATTCCCTAAATTGCAGTGCAAACAAACTAACAGTTACATGGACGCCCTGCAACAGATTACCGCCCTGCGCGATACCCTTAACCAGCACAATTACAACTACTACGTGCTTGATGCACCCACAATATCCGACTTTGATTTTGATATAAAACTCAAAGAACTACAGGCGCTTGAGGCCCAACACCCTGAGTTTTTTGACGAAGATTCGCCTACACAGCGTGTGGGTGGTGCCGTTACCAAAAATTTTAATACTATTCCGCACGAGTACCGCATGTATTCGCTGGATAATTCTTACAGTAAGGATGAACTTTTAGAATGGGAAAAGCGCGTACATAAAGGCCTTGGCACCACAGATGTGCAATATACCTGCGAGCTTAAGTATGACGGTGCCTCGATAAGCATCCGGTACGAAAATGGCCGCCTGGTACGTGCCGTTACCCGTGGCGATGGTTTTAATGGCGATGAGGTTACTACCAACATCAAGACCATACGTGCCGTGCCCATAAAGCTTAAAGGTAATTATCCTGAAAAGTTTGACATCCGTGGAGAGATTATACTGCCGCTGGAAGGTTTTAATAAAATGAACCAGGAGCTTGTAGAAATTGGCGAAACGCCTTATGCTAATCCGCGTAACACCGCTTCAGGCAGCCTTAAGCTTCAGGATAGCGGCGAGGTGGCAAAGCGGCCGTTAGATTGTTTACTGTATTCTATAATTGGGCAAAACCTTGGTTTTAAAACCCAATTTGAAGGCCTGGAGCATGCCCGTCAATGGGGCTTTAAAGTACCAAAACAGGCACAATTGGCTTCAACTATGGATGAAGTAATGGCCTTTATAGACCATTGGGACACCCACCGCCACGACCTGCCCTATGAA
>JAZKDS010000012.1:0-5883 GCA_040387455.1 Bacteroidota bacterium | reverse complement strand
TTACGGTCGTCGGCAGAAAGGGGCGTGTTGCTAAACAGCTCGCGCTTAAGCTGATTAAGGTCGGTGCGCAGTTGTTTTCCTGTTTCGTCAATAAGTACTGGACGCAGGCCTTTAGCCATAAGCGTTTTTAAGATGTGTACCTTGATGGTGTACAGATCAACAGATAGTGTGTAGTATTCTTTCATGTTATGGTAAGTGGTTGGTTTAAAAGACTTACGTAATAAAAGATTTTAGGATTTAGAGATTTAGTTAAATATTTCTTAAAATATTTAAAAACAATATACCCGGATGTGAAATAATTGAGATTGATCCGGGTAAAACAACATTATTAAGTAAACTTGATATATTATACGGCAGCGGCAATTTCCCTCTCAACGCTCCTCCTTATAATGGCATACTTCACCATAATCCTTTCATTGATTTTCTTGATAAGCTTTTGATCACCTACAGAAACTTGAACATTAAGAAATCGCTCTATTTTAAGCTGCTCTAAATCAAAACGAAGCTGCCTTCCCATTTCAAACATTATAATATGTTGAGAAACCGAGCCTCCTTTGCCCCTTTTTATAACCAGGTTAAGTATTCCTTTTTTGATATTAAAAAGTTCTCCCGATAAAATTATGTACTCTTTCATGGCTCAAATTGTAAATATTATATTGTTAAATCTACGTCTGCAAACAAGATATAGATTTTAAAAGAGCGTTAATGTTTATGTTAAATGTGTAAGATTTTTTTTATTTATATCGTTAACACCATAAATCATTACTATCTACAACCATTACATATTTATAACATTTTTCACATATAAAGTTAAAACAAACCAATAAATCACAATTAATTAACACAACACCAGACTTTGGTACATAAAAAAACCGTCAGGTTGCTGACGGTTTTTGCATTAGGCCTACGGCTTTTAATTAGGATATATAGCTATAATATCTGTCGGATATTGTTTATTAGTTTCAATTTCGCCACTGATGATATCATGCACTCTACACTTATTTTTTCCCACTCTCTCTTTCCATTTTTCAAAATGAACATTGTTGTGAATGTCAACTAATTTGAGGTCCTTGCTTCCGTTAATTGTATCAAATATCCCCATCATCGAAAGTATTTTTACCGGCTTATCCTTTTCCATAATTAAGTAGGCATCCACACCACTGTTAAAACCATGATAACTGGCTTTTATATAAGATTTGGGTAGCTTATTTTCATCTGTAAACTTACCATAATAAAAACAAATTGTATTGTCTCTGTCTAAACGGGTAACGGTGATATTGTTATGGGTATAGTAAATAAATTTTTCTTTTACTTTACCGGAACACGATACCAGTAATAGAATAAGTAAGGTTATTGAACCGCTTTTTATATTGTTTATATATTTCATATCATATATTTAGGAATGTCTCTGGTCTTGAGCTGCACATAAAAGCCGGGACTTATCAAATATAAATAAAAAAACCGGCAGTTTCCCGCCGGTTTATATTTTGAAAACCTCAATATTAGTTGCCTGGCCGGCTCGGTCTAAAAATTAAACTTATATGATGCCCCAAGCATAAACTGGAAACCCTGTACCGGGTAGTTAAGCCACTTTTCATAGTTTTGGCCCACAAGGTTGTTCAGCTTTAAAAAGCCTGTTAGGCGCTCGCTGTATTTGTAACCCAGGTTAGCGTTAACATCAAAATAGCTGTCAAGCGTTACAATATCCCTTGGCCCAAAGGCCGATGTTACAAAGTCTTTCCTTTCGCCTACAAAAAACACATTAACACCTGCAAACCATTTTGGCGTAATATCTACATCAAGGTTAGCCCCTACTTTCATTTCGGGCAGGTTCCAGGCCTCAGCCTGGTTGGTACTATAGCTGTAGTACGTACCGTTTATACCAAAGCGCACATTTTTGCTGAAATCGGCCTTAAGCTCACCAAAAAAACTCAGCGTTTTAAGGTCGTCATATACCAGCCTGAACGAGTTGCCAAAACCATAAGGCGCCACTACAGAGAAATCGGGCTGGGCATAGTTATCAATATAATTGGTTAAAAAGAAGGCATGGTTGCCCTCCTGTGCATACCCGGCACGCAAATTAAATGCAACCGTGCTGGCAAGCTTGCCCTTAAGGCCTGCATAAATATCATATTTCTGGTCTGTAGGCTGTATGTAAAGGTCTGGCGATACAAACGGGTTCAGGCTTACAATATCAGCATACGAGTTTTGCTTAAGCGCGCCCTCTGCCCCGGCATATGCCCCAAGCAGGTCGCCCACAATTTTATAAGACACTTTTATTTGCGGGTATATAAAAACCTTGTTGTCTTTCTCTTCGTTTATCTTGCCCATGCTGTAAAAAATACCAGCGCCAAACTGTGCGCTAAGGTCGCCATCCTGATACAAAAGGCTTGGCTGTACACCCAGGTTAAAGCTGCTGTAGTCAGTACTGATGCGGTCAAAGCTACCGCCCACATAATCGGCCACAAAGTCAAACTTCACCTTTTGTTCGCCAATAGGTATATCTAAAGACGGCTTTATAAAAAAGCGGTTCTCTGAGCTGTCAAAATCATCCGAAAAGTGTTTAAACTGCGCCTCTACCTCATGAAAAAAGCTGTCGCGGGTAGTAACGCGTCCACCCACATAAATAGTACTGAATACATGGGTTGGGTCGGCAATATTGGCAATCTGTGCCGGGTTATAGGTAAACTCCGGGCTCAGCAGTATGCTATTTGGGTCGGTTAGCCCATACCAGTTGTAGGCCTGGCGCTGGTAGCCCAAATCGGCATTCCAGGTCAGCTCTTTCTGGCGGCTGCCATAAGTAAGGTCAAGGCCGGTGTTGCTGTAATTATCATCAAGCACCACATCTTTAATACCGCCCTGGCTGCTCAGGTGGCGCAGCATACCACCCACATACTGATTGTTTTCCAGGTTTTGGGTAACAAAAAGTTCGGCGTTAATGGTACCGTAATTGCCCACACCCAGTGTGGCATAGTTGTTATACAGCTTTTCGCGGGCTTCTTTATCTACCGCGGCAGCTTTTCCCTTAGCGGGAGAAAATGTACTGGCCACCGGAAACGAGAAGATGTTGTATTTTATCTCCTCTTTTTTAGTGTCCTGCTCATCTTCTATAACAGGGGTTTCTTTTACTTTAAAGGCATCGCTTATGGTAGGCGTATAAGGCCTTACAATGTTTACCACTTCGCTGCCCAGATCTTCGTCCTTTTTTTGGGCAAAGGCACCTGCACCGGCAAATAGTGTTATCAGGGCTATTTTATATGATATTTTCATGGCTGTGTCTTAGTGATTATTTATCTATAGATGAATTGCGTTGCGCCTCTACGGCTTTAATGGCATCAAGCTCCTTCTGGGCTTCCTGCACCACATCAGGGTAGGCAGTAAAGTTTTTAATAACGCTCTCCAGTATATAAGTAGCCTGGTAACTGTCTTTTAACCCATAAAAGTTTTTAGCCATTACCACAAGCCCTTTAGACCCAAAATATTTATAGCCGCTGTAATCTTTAGATAGTTTTTGCACCGCAGTGTTGCTGGCCTCAAACTTGGCATCCTTGTTTTTAAAGTACGCATCATAATACAATGCCTCGGCAGCCAGCTCTCCTTTAGCCGTAGCCAATAGCTTGCCATAAGCCTCACGTGCTTTAGGCTCGTTATTGGTTTTAATTGCACTGCGCGCCACAATTATCTGGGCATCGCTCTTAACACGTTCTTCTACTTTACTGTTAGCCAAAACCTTATCGGCATATACAACCGCGTTAGCATAATCCTGCTGCTCATAATAGGTTTTCATCAGGTTGCTTTGCGCAAAGGTTACGTTTTGCGGATAGTCGGCCTCTGCCTCAAGGCGTTTTAGCGTAGCAAGTGTTTTAGCCGCATCTTTTTTCTTCAGGTAAATTTCGGCAAGCCTTGCAAGCGCCTGCTCGGTGTACTCACTTTTAGATTTAGATACCACATACTCATAGTGTGGTGTAGCGTTTTCTTCAAGGCTATCGGCATAATAGGCCTGCGCCAAAAAGAAGTGGGCCTTAAGCGCCGATATACCGTTAGGAAACTGTGCCAGGTAGCTGTTAAGTGCCGTAATGGTTTGCTTAGGGTTATTTTGAAGATACTGCTTCTCGGCAGCCTCAAAAGCCGTGTTATCAAGGTCGGCATCGCTAATATCAACAAACGTAAGGGTTTTAACCCATGCGGCATATTCTGCCGTACGGCCGTTATCTACATAAATGCTTCGTGCCGTTTCTACCGCTTCCATCGCCTCCGGCGTGTTAGGGAAATCAGCCACCACCTTTTTGAACTTAGCCAGGGCCTTTTCATCCTGCTCGGCATTATAATATACCAATGCCTGGCGCAGTATGGCCTTGCTTACATAAGTGCTGCCTTTGTATTCATTAATAAGCCTGTCATAAGCAGCAACAGCTTTGTCGGTCTGTTTTTCGGTTACATAAGTATTACCCAGTTCAAACAATGCATCATCGGCATATTTAGACTTAGGGTATGTAGATACAAACTTGGTAAGGTCTTCAATCTTTTTCTCGTTTCGCGCCACAAAGCCATAGCTTATCGCTTTTTGAAACAACGCATAATCAGCATCAATACCTTTAAGGTCAATAGCCTTATTATAGGCCTCCATGGCCGGCCAGTACTTACCGCTTACAAACTGGCTGTCGCCCAGGCGCAGCAATGCATCATTATAGCGCACCTTATCGGCCTGAGCCGATGCCGATGCCGTATAATCTCCAAAGAATTTAGAGGCCTGCTCATACTCTTTAAGTTTAAAGTAAGTATAGGCAATGTTATAATTAATGTGCTTATACTCCGGCGTGGTCTTGGCCTCGCTCATGCCTGCAAATTGCTTAAAGCTTATAAGTGCCTCGCTAAAGGCATCCAGCACATATTCAGTTTCTGCTTTCCAAAACGTAGCACGGGCCGTAATGCGGGCATCGCTGGTATTGGCTAACGATTTTTTAAACATGGCAAGGGCATCCTGGTAATTGCCATCGGTGTACAGCTCCATACCACGATAAAACGTTACCTTTTGATATGCCGCCTTATTTTGCGGACTCTTGTCTTTTTCAAGCAGCACAAGTGCCTCCTTGTAGTTTTTAGACGTTATGTAAGAGTTGATAAGCAGGCTTTGTATTTCCTGCTTGTAGGGCGTTGCCGGATACTTTTGCATGTAGGCATTAAGCACCTCGGGTACGCTTTGATAAGGGTTGCCTATCTCATAGCTCAGCTTGGCATAGTTAAGCCATGCATCCTCCTGAATTTTAAGGTCAAACTCCATTTCGCTGGCATTTTTAAACGCGTTAAGCGCCTGCTGCTTGCGGTTGGTTTTAAGGTAGCTTTCACCCAAATGATAATACGCATTTTGTGCCACGGCATCCTTACCGCCTATTATCTTGTTAAACTCGGTAATGGCATTTTCATAATCGCCGCCTTTATAATAAGCATAGCCCAACTGGTAATTATCGGTATTGCTCCATTTACCCTTCTGGCCACGGTAAGCTTTTAAATAAGGTATGGCCTTATCATACTGCTGCAGGTTAAAGTAGCTTTCGCCGATAATTTTGCTCAGCTCGCTTTTTTCGTTAGCGTCGCTTTTAGGCAGCTGCGGTACACCAAGGTCTATCGCCTTTTGGAACTGGCCTTCTTTAAAAGCCATATCCGCCTGAAAGTACGACATCTTTTCGCTGTACTTATCCTTATCTTCTACCTGCTCAAAATACTGGGTAGCTTTTTTATAGTCGTCGCCCTCATAAGCCATAAAGCCCAGGTAATATTTAGCCTGGCTGCCATATTTTTCTGAGTTCTTTACTTTTTCAAGATATTTATCGGCCTCCTTTTTATCGCCCGCGTTAAAGTAGCTGTACCCCTTCTGGAAGTTAT
>JAZKDS010000011.1:2780-4255 GCA_040387455.1 Bacteroidota bacterium | reverse complement strand
CAGTACCTGTAAAGTGCAGTACATCATTTACCGGGTTTGGTGCTATTGAAAGATTAGCTACGGCTGCAACTTGCGGGGTGCTTAATATTGATGCATCATAAGATTCATGTGTGCTTTGCGTCTCGTTTATGCTCATTAAAGGCACGTTGATATGGTTTGTAATGCTCCTGAATATAGGGCCGGTCGATACCATGTCGTTATTGTAGTAGCTATAGGTAGTTTGGGTTAAAGTACCTGCAGGTATGCCCATATAAATAAGAGTAAGTTCCTGTACGGTTTTAAGCCTGCTAACTGCAGTATTATCTGCCGAGCCTTCATTTACGGTAAGTGTACCATAAGCATCAAAAGTAGATACTGCGGTACCGGTAAAAGTACCTGTAACGCCGCTGGCCTCAAATGTGCCTGCAACGGCATCAGTATTGGTAAAGCCATATGATATTGGGAAAGTACCTATAAAACCGTTGTTGGTATTGTAATTTAATACTATCGAAGATGTTTGTACACCGGTAAGCGATGTGCCACCTGCATCGTCTACCGAAAGGTAGTAATAGGTTGTGCCGCCGCCTGTAGTGGTTGTTTTTACCGTTAGGGTACTACCGGGGTAAGCAACAATTTCTTCTGGTGAAGCGATTATAACTTCGGTAACTGTTTCAGTTTCTGCAACAAGATCGTTAAAATTCCAAACCATGCTAGCACCGGCGGCACTTTGGTCCGGACCCGAAGCAGATGTTACAAGCTGGTAACCTACCTGGTTAGTGTTTTCGGGCACTAAGCTAATAGTGTAAAAGTTGCCAATAGGCTCTTGTGCAAAAGCCGATACCGATAATAATAAGGCAATAGAAAGTAATGTTTTTTTCATAACGGGTGGTTTTTGCCAAAAGTAAGAAATTACTACATTACTTTTTGGCAAAAATCACACATTTAAAATGCTAAATTGTTAATTAACACCTCGTTATTTTTTCTCTTCAAATTGGTCAAACTTGCTTTTTACGGCTGTTTTAGGCCATGTGTTATTGCTTACATCTACATCGGCAGTTTGCAGCTTAGGGTCGAGTGTAATTTTTGTAACACGTTTATCTGTTGCAAAAACGCGTATGGCACTCTGGTTATTTTTACGCCATATCTGTACCGGGAAGGTATACGTTTCTGTACCGCCGTCGGTAAAGGTAAGTTCTGCAATAATAGGCATAAGCATGCCACCCGGTTTATCAAACGTTACCTCATAAAAATATTTGGGTTGTTTTAAAGCGGCACGTTCCTGGGGCGTAAACTTCTCAGCAAGATAATCGTTTAGTAATTTTACCTCTTTTGTGTCTAAAGGTTTTTCCACCTCTTTGTTGGCGTCTGGATTATAAGCTGCCAAATAAACAAAGGGGCCTTCTTCCTGCCCAAAACGGCCTTTTTTAATGGTAGCGCCTTTTGCGGCTTCGGGCTCTGTTTCGGTAACATAATATTGTTTTACATCAACAATGCCC
>JAZKDS010000011.1:0-2770 GCA_040387455.1 Bacteroidota bacterium | reverse complement strand
ATGCCCATGTCTACATAATCGGTGCTGTAAAACCATCCGCGCCAAAACCAGTCAAGGTCTACCGCGCTGGCATCTTCCATCGTACGGAAAAAGTCTTCCGGCGTAGGGTGTTTAAACTTCCAGCGGGTGGCATAGGTTTTAAAAGCATGGTCAAACAGCTCGTGACCCATAATTAACTCACGAAGAATATTAAGGCCGGTTGCAGGCTTGCCATAAGCGTTACTGCCAAACTGGTGAATGGCCTCGCTGTTTGTCATTATAGGTTCCAGGAATTTTTGCTCCCCGGCCATGTACGGTACAATTTTATCGGCAGGGCCACGGCGCGATGGGTAATTTGGCATAAACTCCTGCTCAGTCAAATATTGCAAAAAGGTGTTTAAACCCTCATCCATCCATGTCCATTGCCTTTCGTCAGAGTTAACAATCATCGGGAAGAAGTTGTGGCCTACTTCATGGATAATAACGCTCATCATGCCATACTTAAGGCCATCCGGCGTAAAACCTTTTTCATCGGGCCTGCCATAGTTCCAGCAAATCATGGGGTATTCCATGCCCTGGTCTGCTGCCGAAACCGAAATGGCTTTAGGGTAGGGGTAGTCAAATGTATATTTAGAATAGGTTTTTAGTGTATGTGCTACCAGCTTTGTAGAATAGTCGCCCCATAGCGGATTGGCTTCCGGTGGGTATAGCGAAATAGCCATAGATGTTTTGGTGGTAAGCTGTACCGCCATAGCATCATATATAAACTTGCGCGATGACGAAAAGCCAAAATCACGCACGTTTACGGCCCTAAACTTCCAGGTTTTCTTTTTATCGCTAAAATTTTTGCTTGCGGCTTCAGCCTCAGCCTGGGTAACCACTACCACGGGTTTGTCAAAAGTTTTTGTTGCCAAATCCCAGCGTTGTACCTGTTCTTTAGTAAGGACGTCTTTGCGGTTTTGCAGTTCGCCGGTACCGTCAAGTATATGGTCTGCCGGGGTGGTAATGTTTACTTCAAAATTACCGAACGGGAGTGCAAACTCGCCTGCGCCCCAAAACTGCATGTTCTGCCAGCCCTCTACATCATTATATACGGCCATGCGTGGGTAAAACTGCGCTATAACATACAGGTTGTTATTGTCTTTTTCAAAATGCTCATAACCGCTGCGGCCACCCACCACCTGGTAGTTGTTTATATTGTACCACCACTTAATGCTAAACGATACCTTTTCGCCATGTTTTAGCGGTGTGGGCAGGTCAATACGCATCATGGTCTGGTTGATGATGTACTTCATGGGCTTCCCTTTGGCATCCTTTACGTAGTCCAGTTTAAAGCCTCCGTCAAAACCTTCTTCCATAAAGCGGCGCGAAAATCCGGCAGCCTTGTAGGCCGGATCCATCTTTTGGCTCTCTATAAGTTTAGATTTGCTGTCAGGTGCATTTTGGTTTTGGTCCAGCTGCACCCACAGGTACTCTAAATTATCAGGCGAGTTATTAGTATATGTTATGGTCTCGGTACCATACAGGCGTGTGTTTTTATCGTCGAGCTCAATGTCCATTTTATAGTCAGCCTGCTGCTGGTAGTATGCCGGGCCGGGTGCACCACTTGCCGTACGGAACATATTTGGGGTAGCCATTTCGGTATACATCTGGCTCATCTTGTTGTTGTCAGCATGGCCGGGTTCGCGCTTTACAGGAATATCCTGGGCAGTGGCTGCAGCAGTGGTTGCCAGCAAAGAAAGGTACAGGGCTTTTTTCATAGCGTATTAAAAATCAGTGGTGCCGCTGGGGCTTCCGTTAGTAAGTAGCAGGCTTTTCTTTTCGCCATTTACTTTTGTGTGTATTATGTTTTGCTGTTCGGCATAAGCATCAAACAGCACAGTATTATTCATTTGGATAGATTTTACCGCAGTTTCTGCCGGCAGGGTATAGTAGCATACCAACACATCATCGTCGGTTTCGCGACCCAAAAATTTCAGGGTTTTAGCGCTGCCGTTTAGCTTAATGCTTATTTTTTCTTCAAAATATTGTTTTAGGTAATCATCAGCTCCGGCTATTTCTTTAGTGGTGCACAGATACAGTTTTTTGCCATATTTTTTTGATAGTGCGGCATCAAGGTCATCAATAAAAATGCGCGATGTCATTTGTACCTGTTTTTTTGACGGAACATACTCCAGCTGAAATACCGCCACATAAAATTTATGCACGGCTGCAGAGGCCAGCGTAAAGGCTAATAGTAACAGTAGTGTATAGTGTAACAGTTTTTTCATCGTTTGCTAAAATACAAACATAACAATATAAAAACAAAGTGCTTTATTATTTTAAGATGAGGGGCTAAACTTATCCGATGAAGGCTAATAAAAACTACTCCTTAACCTGCTTATTTTGCGCGAAAGGTAGTTAACCAGCGTATTGTAGTCGTTTACGCTCATTAGTATTTCCATATTATCGGCCTCAGGGCTTACCTGCATTTTTAGGTCCTGGATAAGCCTGCCCAACAACAGCCAGCGCAAATCTATAATATGTTCATTAGTGTAGGCTGAAATACTTTGGCTTTTCTCTTTAACGGGAATTTGTTTTTTCTCTTCCCATTCGTGCAGCACATACCTTTCGTCCTGCATAAAAATATCGGTTGCCATATATTGCAGCTCGGGGTGCAGGGTGTTTAAAAAAGTATCTACCACAAGTTCCTGGTGCGCCAGGTAATGGTCTGTAATGGTCTTGTACAAGTCTTTAAATACAGGATTGGTAAACTGTATTTCGTCTTCCTGAAGGTTTAGGTAGATGCGCT
>JAZKDS010000010.1:10395-11057 GCA_040387455.1 Bacteroidota bacterium | reverse complement strand
TATGCAGTGCAAATGGCTTCAGGATAACTATACCATAGTAGCCGGCAAACCGGGTGCGCAGGAATATTATAATTCTATCATTAACCTGTATGCCTCTTGGGGTGTAGATTTTATTAAAGTAGACGACCTTAGTGCGCCCTACCACGAGGGCGAAATAAACCTTATTCGTAATGCTATAGACAACTGTGGTCGCAAGATAGTATTGAGCACATCGCCGGGAGAAACCCCTGTAGAAGATGCCGTGCACGTTAGCAACCATGCTAATATGTGGCGTATGGTTGATGATGTTTGGGATACATGGCCGCACATTACTCACCTTATGGAGGTAAGCCAAAAATGGTACCCGTACATTGCTCCGGGCACATGGCCAGACTGCGATATGATTCCGCTTGGGCGTATATCGGTACGTGGCGAGCGTGGCGAAGACCGCATGACACGCCTTACTAAAGATGAGCAATATCTTTTAATGACGTTTTTTACAATATTTAAGTCGCCATTGATGTTTGGCGGCGATATGCCAAGCAATGATGCCTTTACGCTATCGTTACTTACCAATGAAGAAGTGCTTAAAATGCACCGCGAAAGCACTGATGTAAAGCAGCTGTTCCAGCAAGGCGGAAAGATAGGCATCACGTCTAAAAACGCCAATGACGGCACTACTT
>JAZKDS010000010.1:4534-10385 GCA_040387455.1 Bacteroidota bacterium | reverse complement strand
GCATTGTTTAATGTTAGCGATGCCCCTCAGGAAGTGTCGGTTCCGTTAACCGATTTAGGAATATCCGGTATGGCTAAGGCTACCGATTTATGGACGGGTACAACCGGTGCAAAGATGTCGGTCAAAGTATCTGTAACGCTTAAGCCGCACAGTTCAGTACTATATAAGCTTACCACTAAGTAATTGCCATTCAGGTAATTTTATGGTGCTACATTAATGCTGCTATTTTTTACCGGATACAAATTTATACATTGGGTTAGTGACTATTGGTTTGTATTCGGATAAAAAATTAATCAAATAATTAAAGATGAAGAGAATATTTTTCTTGTCAACAGTTTTTTCTTGTTTTATACTGCTAACTTCCTTTGGCGTAAGGCCTAAAAGTAATCCTGATAAGATATACCTTTTTGCTTATGCTACCGAAAAAGACAACCACCACAACGGGCTGCATTATGCGTGGAGTACTGATAAGGTAAACTGGTATGCTATAGGCCCGGAGCACAGCTTTTTAAAGTGCGATTATGGCCGTTGGGGTACCGAAAAGCGTATGCTTGACCCATTTTTATTTAAGGATGATGCTGGCGTGTACCACTGCCTGTGGAGCGTTAACGAGCGCGATTACGTACTGGCCCATGCCGCCAGTACTGACCTTGTAAACTGGAACCGCCAGAGCTATGTGCCGGTAATGAAGGATATAGTTTTAGATAAAACCATTACCAGCGATGTGAGCGGCTTAGAAGTAACCCGCGCTAACGGAGGCTATACCCTAACGTGGTTAAGCGACCCGGGAGGCACGGTATTTACCAACACTACAAAAGATTTTAAAACCTATACGGAGACCGAAGTGGGGCTTGTAGACAACAGGCTCGACCTGCGCACGGCAATTACCCTTAATGGCGAAACTCAATGGGGCACCATGATAGAAGTAAAATGGGGCGTGGTAGACAACCTGGTAAAAAGCATGCAGGCGGTTAAGTATAAAAATGAGCACAACAAAACATCGCCGGAAGGTGATGCAAAAATTTTCGCAGCGCTTAAGCCTTTAGAGGCAAGTGTTGTTATAGATGCTTCGCAAAGCAAAAAGATAAGTAACCTGCTTACGGGCGTGTTTTTTGAAGACATAAACTATGCTGCCGATGGCGGCCTGTATGCCGAGCTTATACAAAACCGTGACTTTGAATATGCTTTAAGCGATAAAGAAGGCCGCGATGCTAACTGGAATCCTACTACCGCATGGAAAGGTATTTTTGTACTGGACAGCCTTAACGGCATCCATGTTAATAATAGGCATTATGCCGTTGTAAAAAACAGTACACTTACGAACACCGGTTTTGACGGTATTGCCCTAAAAGCAGGTGATAAATATGATTTTTCGGTTTTTGCAAAAGGCGCAAAATTCAGCATAAAGCTTAAGGATGCGGCCGGTGCTACATTGGCGGAAGCCACTATTAAACCGGATGCGGGATGGAAAAAATATTCGGTGGTGCTAAAGCCAAATAAAACGGTTACCGATGCCATGCTTGAAATAAGCACCACAGGCGAAACCGCTGTTGATATGGTATCGCTATTCCCGCAAAAAACATACAAAGGCCATAAGAATGGCCTGCGTGCCGACCTGGCACAAACGATAGCCGATTTGCACCCTAAGTTTTTACGTTTCCCGGGTGGGTGCGTAGCGCATGGCGATGGGATAGGCAACATATACCGCTGGAAAAATACCATAGGCCCATTGGAAAGCCGTACACCTATGCGCAACCTGTGGGGCTACCACCAGAGCATGGGTCTGGGCTATTTTGAATACTTTCAGTACTGCGAAGATATGGGTGCAGCACCCGTACCTGTTTTGGCTGCAGGCGTACCCTGCCAAAATTCCGGGGTAGGTGGCTCAGGCCAGCAGTTTGGCATACCGATGGAGCACATGGACGAATATGTTCAGGATGTGCTTGACCTTATTGAATATGCTAACGGCAGTGTAACTACCACCTGGGGTAAAAAACGTGCCGAAGCAGGCCACCCTAAGCCATTTAACCTTAAATACATTGGTATAGGTAATGAAGACCTGATAACCGATGTGTTTGAAGAGCGCTATACTATGATAGTAAAAGCGGTGCAAAAAAAATATCCGGAGATTAAGATAATAGGTACTGTGGGGCCCTTTTTTGAAGGGGCAGACTACCGTGAGGGCTGGGCCATTGCCGATAAGCTTAACCTGCCTTTAGTAGATGAGCATTATTATGAGCAGCCGGGCTGGTTTATAAACAACCAGAATTTTTATGACAGCTACGACCGCTCTAAATCAAAAGTATACCTTGGCGAATATGCCTCGTGGGGCAATACCATGTATAATGCATTGGCCGAAGCCTTATACCTTACCGGATTAGAGCGCAACGGCGATGTGGTGAGCATGGCCAGCTACGCGCCGCTTTTAGCCCGAGAAAACCATACACAATGGAATCCTGACCTGATTTACTTTAACGGCAGCGAGGTTAAGCTTACCGTTAATTATTATGTGCAGCAATTGTATGGCAATAACCCCGGCGATGCTTATGTGCAAAGTTTTGTAAAGCTGTCTGATAACAGCGAGGCAAACAGGCGTTTTGGCGTTTCGGCAGTTACCGATGCCGCCACGGGTGACCTTATTTTAAAGTTAGTGAACATATTGCCGGTAGCTATAACACCATCTATAGAGTTACAGGATGTTTCGCCAAAAGGCATGGCAACCTATACCGTGTTTACAGAAAAAGCCGAAAGCAAAACAGGCAAGCCTGTAACAACCAGCCTTAGTGTGCAGCAGGCCTTAACAAAAGAGCTGCCGCCTTATTCGTTTACCGTTATTAGATTTAAAACAAAATAATACCATATGAAGAAGTTGAAATCTGTTGTGTTTTTATTGCTATTGGCATCGCCGGTAGTAAAAGCCCAGCAGCCACCTGCCGCCGTACCCGATAAAGACCTTACAGCATACCTGTTTGTATATTTTACAGGCAATAATGTAGAAGAAGAAGCAGTGCATTATGCCATTAGTGCTGACGGCTATAAATATTATACACTTAATAATGATAAGCCTGTTATAGACAGCAAAAAGATAAGCTCTACCGGTGGCGTGCGCGATCCGCACATACTACGTGGCCATGACGGCAAAACATTTTATATGGTGCTAACCGATATGACATCGTCTAAAGGATGGGACAGCAACCGTGCTATGGTACTGCTTAAAAGTACCGATATGGTTACCTGGACAAGCAGCATAGTAAACATACAAAGGGCTTTTGCCGGCAATGATGATTTAAAGCGTGTGTGGGCTCCGCAAACCATTTATGATGCCAAGGCTGACCGCTATATGGTATACTTTAGCATGCAGCACGGTAACGGTGCCGATATCATTTATTATGCCTATGCCAATAAAGATTTTACGGGTTTTGAAGGTGCTCCTAAGCAGCTGTTCTTTCCAAAATCAGGCAAGGCGTGTATTGACGGCGATATTATAGAAAAAGACGGTATATACCACCTGTACTATAAAACAGAAGGTGATAAGGCCGGTATTAAAGTGGCTACCACCAAAGACCTAACCTCTGGGCAATGGATTGAAAACGACAACTACCTGCAACAAACTACCGATGCCGTAGAAGGTGCAGGCGTGTTTAAACTAAACAATACCGATGAGTATGTACTGATGTATGATGTATATATGAAGGGCAAATACCAGTTTACAAAAAGTACCGATTTAGAGCATTTTTCGGTAATAGATAATGAGGTAAGCATGGATTTTCATCCGCGCCATGGTACTGTATTACCCATAACCCGTGGCGAGCTTAAAGCACTGGTACAAAAATGGGGCATGCCTAAAGGGTATCCTGCCATAAACAACAATCCGGCTTTAGAGGGCTATTATGCCGATCCTGATGTGTTGTACAGCAACAAAACGGGCAAGTATTATATATATCCTACCAGCGATGGTTTTGATGGCTGGGGCGGTTATTACTTCAAGGTATTTTCGTCAGACAACCTGACCGACTGGAAAGACGAGGGTATTATAATAGACCTTAAAAAAGATGTTACCTGGGCTAACCGCAATGCATGGGCTCCGTGTATAGTAGAGAAAAAGATAAACGGGCAGTACAAGTATTTTTACTATTTTACTGCCGCCCAAAAAATAGGTGTTGCCGTAAGCGATAGCCCTACAGGCCCTTTTACAGACAGCGGCAAAGCCCTTGTGGCGCAAAGGCCCGATGGTATAAAAGATGGCCAAGAAATTGACCCTGATGTATTTACCGACCCTAAAACAAATAAAACCTATTTATACTGGGGTAACGGCTATATGGCCGTGGCCGAACTAAACGAAGATATGGTTAGCCTTAAAACAGGCAGTACTAAGATTATTACCGTAGATGATACTTTTAGGGAAGGTACCTATGTTATTTACCGCAAAGGGACGTATTACTTTATGTGGAGCGAGGATGATACCCGCAGCCCTAACTACAAAGTGCGCTATGGTACGGCAAAATCTCCGGAGGGACCTATAACCATACCTGCAGATAACATTGTGATACAAGGCAATCCTGAAGAGGGGATATATGCCACGGGGCATAATTCTGTAGTGCAGGTGCCGGGCAAAGATGAGTGGTATATTGTATACCATCGTTTTAATCGCCCTAACGGCATAAAAATGGGCGATGCTGCAGGGTTTCACAGAGAGGTGTGCATTGATAAGCTTCAGTTTGATAAAAAAGGGAATATCATAAAAGTGCAGCCCACATTAAAAGGTATTGTACCTTTGCAAAAATGATAATAGCATGAAAAATACAACCGGATTATTTTTAGGGATGGTTTTTACACTTATTTTTTCGCTGCCGGCTCTGGCGCAAAAAAATAGCGAAATCCAAACTCTGAATGTGAAAAATAACCTCGATTTTGACCGAAAAGAGGTGGTTGCCATCCCGGTAAAAAACATTACTAAATTCCTGAAGGGTAAAGATGAAAAAGCCATAAGGATAAAAAATAATGCCACGGAAGAGTTTATCCCATTGCAATGGATTGATTATAATGCCGATGGTAAGAGCGATGAATTGCTGTTTCAGGCTGAGGTAAAGGCTAATGAAACAGCCGTTTATACGCTGGTTAATGCTGCTGCCACACCTTTGCCGGTAGTTAGAATCACCACGTTTTCCCGCTTTGTGCCCGAGCGTACAGACGATTATACCTGGGAGAACGACAAGGTGGCGTTTAGAACCTACGGCCCTGATGCACAAAAGCGTACAGAAGAGCACCGCGAAAATGGCACGCTGAGCAGCGGTATAGACCTGTGGCTGAAACGTACCAGTGACCCCGTTATAAACAAATGGTATGAGGGTTATTTAACCGACCCGATGTTTTATCATACCGACAGGGGTGAGGGATATGACCCCTATCATGTGGGGGCAAGCCGTGGTACCGGCGGATCGGGCATCTGGACGGGTGACAGCCTGCTTGTATCTAAAAACTTTACATCTTACAAAACCATAGCTACCGGGCCAATACGTACTGTTTTTGAACTTACCTATGCGCCCTGGAGCGATTATGAGGTTAAGGAAACCAAGAGGATATCGCTTGACCTGGGTTCAAATTTTTCGAAATTTGAAATAACATATTCTTCAAAAAAGCCAATGCCAAATTATACCATTGGTATAACCCTGCATAAAAAAGAAGGAGAGTCGAGCCTGTTTAAGGGCAGGGGCGTTTTTATTCATTCCGAAACGATAGACGACCTTTTTATAGGAGAGGGTATTGTAATAGACCCTGCGGTAGTACAGGATGCCTTTGCTAACTTATCTGAAACGCCCGACCAGAGTAATCTTTTGGTTGTTACCAAGGC
>JAZKDS010000010.1:0-4524 GCA_040387455.1 Bacteroidota bacterium | reverse complement strand
GCCGGTTTTGCCTGGCAAAAAAGCCTGCAGGTAGCAGATAAAAGAGAATGGATGACACTGGTTAGAAACCAGGCGCAAATTGTTGCCAGCCCTTTAGAAGTAACCGTAAAATAACCATATAAAGATTGTTTGGTTATATTTAACCACATTACAAAACATATAAAATGACCAAATCAGAATTTAGGTATGCACACCACCCTGAAGATGCTAAGTATTATACAACAGAAGAGTTAAGGGAGCAATTTTTAATCCCTACCCTGTTTGAGGAAGATACTATATACTTGGTTTACACCATGTATGACCGTTATATTGTGGGTGGGGTTTTTCCGGTTACTAAGCCGCTTACTTTAGAAGCCATTGATGAGCTTAAGGCTGATTATTTTTTAGAGCGCCGCGAGCTGGGGATTATAAATGTTGGCGAAAAAGGTACCGTAACTGTAGATGGCACTGTATATGAGCTTGATAAAAAAGAAGCGCTTTATGTAGGTAAAGGCGCTAAAGAGGTCGTTTTTGAAAAATCAGGTGAAGGGCAGCCTTATTTTTATATCAATTCGGCACCGGCGCACCATGCCTATCCTACCAAGAAAGTAGGTAAGGACGATGCTGAGGTAATAGAGCTTGGCGACCAAAAAACGGCCAACAGGCGTACACTTAATAAACTGATAGTAAATAGTATTGTAGAAACCTGCCAGCTGCAAATGGGCTTAACAGAGCTGCACGAAGGCAATGTGTGGAATACTATGCCGGCACATACACATACCCGCAGGATGGAGGCTTATTTTTACTTTGATCTGCCACAGGGGCAAACTATTAGTCATTTTATGGGTCAGCCAGATGAAACAAGGCACATATTTATGCAAAGCCACCAGGCCATTATAAGCCCGGAATGGAGTATTCACTCGGGGTGCGGTACCAGCAATTACTCTTTTATATGGGGTATGGCAGGAGAAAACCTTGACTATGGCGATATGGATGGCGTAACGCCGGATGGACTTAAATAGCATTAAGTCGAAAGTCATAAGGTCTTAAAGTCATAAAGGGAAGTAGCATTGAATACCTAATACACAACCAATGAATTTATTTAGCTTACACGGAAAAACAGCGCTTATAACCGGTGGCACACACGGGCTTGGCATGGCTATGTCCGAAGGGCTTGCCAAAGCAGGAGCTGCGCTTATTATAACAGGTACTACGCCTTCTAAACTGCAAGATGCATTGCAGCACTACCATAATATGGGGTTTTCGGCGGCGGGCTACCTTTTTGATGTAACCGATGAAGCGGCAGCTATAGAAAATGTTGCTAAAATTGAAGCCGAACACGGCAATATAGATATACTGGTAAACAATGCCGGTATAATAAAGCGGGTACTGGCTATAGATATGCCAGTAGAAGATTTCAGGCGGGTGATAGATGTTGACCTTGTGGGCGCATTTATCATGTCGAGGCTGGTAGCTAAAGGTATGATAGCCCGGAAAGCTGGTAAAATAATCAATATATGCTCTATGATGAGCGAACTGGGCCGTACAAACGTATCGGCTTATGCTGCGGCCAAAGGCGGGCTTAAAATGCTTACTAAAAACCTGGCTACAGAGTGGGCACCTTATAACATACAGGTAAACGGCATTGGCCCCGGTTATTTTGCTACGGCACAAACCGAGCCCATACGTGTAGACGGTAATCCGTTTAATGATTTTATTATTAGCCGCACGCCGGCCGGCCGGTGGGGAGACCCGGAAGATCTTGCCGGTACAGCTATATTTTTAGCATCTGGAGCCAGTAACTTTATAAACGGGCAAATTATTTATGTAGATGGCGGCATACTGGCTACCATCGGAAAACCCTCAAATGAATAGCATTAAATGGCTTTTAGTACCTTACCCGGATATTTTTGTGTATAGGTATATATAAGTTGCATAATGTACTGGTTGCTTTTGTATGGGGTAATGTACTCTTTTATTTCTGCAGGTTGGGTAAAGCCAATATCTGATGCGATATAACCCATGCCATAAAAGTGGCCGTTTTCTACCCATATACAACTGCGCTCTTCTATAGACCTCCCTTTGTCTATAATGGCAAAGCTGGGCCTGCCGCCCTGCAAAAAGTCGATGGCATTTTGCACTTGCTGGTTATGTTGCACAACATCGGGCAAATTTTCCGGATTACTGCTTGGTGGTGCCCCTTTATCTCCTTCAATACAGTATTTGCAAAAGCGATAGTCAATATCAAACTGTTGTGCCAGGCTGCGCAGCACATTTATACCATCGTGCAGGCTATTAAAAACCTCTATGTTTGCCTGAAATTTATTCAGCTTGCCCATAGCCAGGTAGCGGTATCCGCTCCGGGCCTCATATTCAAACAACCCAAATTTAGCTTCAAAGCGTTTTAGCGCGCGGTTGTATGTGGGCCACAGCTTTTTAATCTCGGTACATTCCAGCAGCAGTGCCATGAGTTCTGTAGCACACACTTCAAAAGAAATACTGTAAATGTCACGTAAAAAATGCTGCCGTTGCGATGTGATTTTATGTCCGCTAAAATGAGATGCCACACGCTTTTTTAAATTAACAGCCTTGCCGACATATACTACTTTTTTAGCTTCGTTATAAAAATAGTATACACCTGGTTTTTCGGGTAACTGCTCAAAATCAGCGGGGGGCAGGTTAGGCGGGAGGCGCTGGTCCTGGGCCGTTTTTTTGATCATTTTATCAAGCTCACCATCGGTGTCCCATTGCAGCAGGCGCGAAAATAATATGGCAGTCGCGTCGGCATCGCCACCGGCACGATGACGATTTTCGAGAACAATATCTAAGGAGCGGCAAAGGTTGCCAAGGCTGTAAGACCCCAGGCCGGGTTTTATTTTTCGGGTAGCGCGCACGGTACACAGTTTTCGGGCTGTCCAAGTAAAGCCTGCCTGCTCCAGCTGGTGGCGCACAAAAGAATAATCAAAGTTTACGTTGTGTGCCACAAATATGCGTCCGGAAAGCATTTCAAATACTTTAGAGGCAATATCATCAAAGATAGGGGCGAGGCGCACCATATTGTTATTAATGCCGGTAAGGGCAAAAATGGGCAGGGGAATATCTTTTTGCGGGTTTACAAGGGTTTCCCAGCGGTCTATAATGTCTATGCCGTTATGGATGATGATGGCAATCTCTGTTATGCGGCTGCCACTGGCATTACCGCCTGTGGTTTCTATATCTACTATGGCATATTCTGGCATCTTCATCCTATCATTATAACAGGGCAATGATATTCAATAATTTTTATCCGGACAAACTATTGGTTGAAAATAATAATATTTTAAATGATTATTTTATTACAGTAAGATAAGTTTTACATGAAGCGAAATTAATGGAAGATTTTATAACTATCCATTTGCTGATAAGCACTATCATGTGCTTATGCCAACCATATTATCATGATCATCAAAAGTGTTTACTACAAATCAAAAGTATAGTGCATGCTTTTGTTACTGATGTTAATCCATGAGTATCCCATCAATTTCTCAATAATAGAATTTGCTGAAGTGTTTTGAAATTTTCAGTTATTTTTAGCTTCAGATAATTTTTCGTATACGCGAAAGCTAAATTCATTAATGGCGTTTTCTATCATAGAATCAGCCCGTGCTGCACCACCACCCATTACTATTTGGCCGGGTATAATGTATGATTCGCGGGGTTCATTACTATGCTGGTATATTGTAACTAACTGCGCTATAACAGAATCATTACGAACCAGACTGCCGTAAATTTCAAATGTAAACTTGTCTTTTGATGACTGATCCAGGTAATTGCCATTATTATCAATTACTGATACATCCTCTGATTTTTCTTTAAATAAAAGCTTTTCAAGTTTAAGTATAATGGTGCCTTCATTGCCCAAGACAATATTTCTTTTGTCGAGTTTGGCAATTAAAAGTTCTTCAACATAGTAGTTTTTATCGGCATTAATGGTATCAGATGCGTTATAAAAATAAGGAGTATCTTTTTTTGGGATATCGATAGTAATTTGGGGCTCGTATAGAAAATTTATAGTTACGGGGCTGTCAAATTTTTTATTTTTCCACCGGTAGTCGTTGGAGAGGTTTTTGGTGCTGAGCATGCCACATGAACTTAATAGCGCATAAAAGGGCAAAGCAATGAGAAGTGAGTTTTTTTTGAAGCACATAAAATGGGTTAACGATATTGTTTTTTATATCAAATATAAAAATTTATGTTTAACACAGATTGTCAAGGCAAAATTACCTGTTACTTTTGCGGATATTTACTTCTAAATGTACTATATCATTATTAATACCAGTATCCTGAAACTATTTTTTAATAAGATGTTTTAGCATAAGTAAAAGATTTTCAGGCTTTATTAAAACTGATACTTAAAATAGATTTTACCTTTTGATAAAACTTGAATATTATGTTTTGAGATATCGAATTTAATACTATATTTGCACCCTGTTATTGCAACAGCCATACACTCGGGGTGTAGCGTAGCCCGGTCATCGCGCCTGGTTTGGGACCAGGAGGTCGCAG
>JAZKDS010000009.1:0-8701 GCA_040387455.1 Bacteroidota bacterium | reverse complement strand
CTTCAGGAAGACTCCGGCAATGTTATAGGCGCTTCACTGGCCTGGCCCGGTAACTGGAAAATGGATTTTACCGTAAACGAAAACAAAACACTTAGCCTGCGTGCAGGCATAAATGCGTTTGCTTCAAACTATATATTGGCCAAAAACAAAATCTTTAAAACACCATCGCTTTTATATACCTACAGCACTCATGGCGGTGGCGAAGTAACCCGCAGGTTTCATACCTGGGCAAGGCAGTTTGGCATTGGCAACGGTAATGGCGGGCGCGATGTACTGCTAAACAACTGGGAGGCCACCGGCATGGATTTTAACGAAGAAAAGCTATCGGAACTTATTAAAGACGGTGGCAAGATGGGTTTTGACCTGTTTCTGCTCGATGATGGCTGGTTTGGCATGAAATACCCTCGAAATGCCGATAATGCCGGCCTTGGCGACTGGGTTACCAATACAAAAAAATTACCCCACGGTTTAGGCTATCTTATCGAAGAGTGTAAAAAGAATAATATAAAATTTGGCTTATGGGTTGAACCCGAAATGGTAAACCCTGCCAGCGAACTGTATGAAAAGCATAAAGACTGGGTACTGAGTGCTCCGTACCGCAATAATGAGTTGCAGCGCAACCAGCTGATGCTTGACCTTGCCAACCCTGAAGTGCAGCAGTACATACTAAACATGCTTACCAACCTGATGAACGAAAATAAGGGCATTAGTTATTTAAAGTGGGATTGTAACCGCTACATTGCCAATGCGTGGTCGGCTTATTTGGGTAAGGATAAGCAGCAAAACCTGTATGTAGATTATACAAACGGCCTGCTGGATATCTTTGCCAAATTCAGGCAAAAATTTCCTGATGTAACCCTTATGGCCTGTGCCAGTGGTGGTGGCCGTGTAGATTATGCCACCCTCCCCTACTTTAATGAATTTTGGCCCAGCGATAATACCGACGCCCTTGCCAGGATTTACATTCAGTGGGGTGCAAACTATTTTTTACCAAGTATAGGCATGGCAGCGCATGTTAGCCACATGGGTAATAACATTCCGCTAAAATTCAGGTTTGATGTGGCTATGTCCGGTAAGCTGGGTATGGATATACAACCAGGGCATTTAAACGAGGCCGATCAGCAATTTGCTAAAAATGCCATTATTACCTATAAAGATATTGATGATTTAGTGTTGCATGGCGATTTGTACAGGCTGGTATCACCTTACGAATCTAAGCGTGCCGCCTTGATGTATACCAGTGCAGATAAAACACAGGCTGTGGTCTTTAATTACCAGCTTTATAAAAAGAATGGTGGCGACAATACTAAAGTAGTGCTAAAAGGCCTTAACCCGGACTGGAACTACACCCTACAGGAAGTAAACAAAGGCAGTTATTCACGCCTTGAAAATTATGACGGTAAAACCTTTAGCGGCAAATACCTTATGGAAAACGGGCTGGAGTTTGTTTTATGGGGAGAATATGAAAGTAATATTATTAAGCTGACGGCCACACCATAGCCCTTTCAAAAGGAGAGGAAGTAACTTTACTCATTGCGGGGCTTTCTTCACGCCAGTCATTGCGGTGTATGTCATTTCGACGATAGGAGAAATCTCAATGAGATTCCTCAACTGCGCTGCGTTCGGAATGACAAAGCGTGAAGAAAGGAATAGGTATTTCTCCTTTCACGGAAATGAACAGAGTACGGATAAACTACGTTTTAAGCTTCTTTTTTCTTGCAGCAGGAAACAACACATTATTAAGTATCAGCCTGTATCCCGGTGAGTTGGGGTGCAGGTCGAGCACGGTTGGGGCATCGCCCACGCGGTGCTGATAATCTTCAGGGTCATGACCGCCATAAAAGGTAAACATCCCTTTGCCCTTAGTACCGTGTATGTAGCGGGCTTCGCCGTTTTGCTTGTTCTCGCCCATAACCAGTATGTTACTTTTTACTTTATCAGCCCTAAAAGCGGTGGTTTGCCCCATAAAGCCCTTAACCAGCATGGTGTGGTTTTGGCACAGCATACTCGGTATCGGGTCCCACTTGGCAGAATACTCCATTAACGTAAAATAGTCGTCATCGGGCAGCACCTTACGGTCGTTACTGGTATCAATATCGCTAAATTCATATACTATAGGGTTGCGCTCTAATATAAAATCTTTAAAGGCAAAGGCATTAGCATATTCAATTTTGGTTTGGTAATTAGCATCGCTGGCATCGCCGTCAAACATGGGTTCGCAAATATCAACACCTTCGGCAGAAAGCGCAATATCAAAGCTATCGGTGGCGCTGCACATGGCAAACATAAAGCCGCCGCCTATCACAAAGTTTTGTATTTTGGTGGCAACCGCCAGTTTTTCATCGCTTACTTTGGCATAACCTAATTTTGTGGCAAGGGCTTCAGCTTCCCTTTTTTGCTCAATATACCACGGTGCATTGCGGTACTGACCAAAAAATTTACCATACTGCCCTGTAAAATCTTCGTGGTGCAGGTGCAGCCAGTCATACAGCAGCAAGTTGTCGTTAAGCACATCCTCATCATATACGGCCGTAAACGGAATCTCGGCATAGGTAAGCACCATAGTAACGGCATCATCCCAAGGCTTTTTGCCCGGCGGGGTATACACAGCAATTTTGGGTGCTTTTTCTAATATAACATTCTCCATGTTTTGCGATGGGCTGCTTATCTCATCAAGTATACTGTTGGCTTCGCTATCGCTTAGTATTTCAAAGCTCACACCACGAATTTTACATTCGCGCCTGATGTCTTCGGCATCAGGAAGCAAAAATGAGCCGCCACGGTAATTAAGCAGCCAGTTGGCCTTGTAGCTCTTGTTTAGCGCCCAGTACGTAATACCATAGGCTTTAAGATGGTTTTGCTGTGTGGTTTCGTCCATTGGCACCAGTATCATGCTGGCTTTGGCTCCAAACGAAAGGGTTAGCAGTAACAGTATAAAGATTTTTTTAAGCGGCATTGCAAATAAGATTTATCCAAAGGTAATAAACTAACGATAATTATACCACAAAAGTATGGTATAGCATTTTGCACCCTCACGGCTCACAAAAAACAACACAACAGTATAAATTAATAACAATCTGCTAAAGTTTTTTAGTAAAAAACCCTTAGTTTTGCGCAAAATTTAAAAAGTACTATGGCAACAAACAGGACATTTACCATGATTAAGCCGGATGCTGTTGAAAAAGGGCATATTGGTGGCATTTTAGCAATGATAAGCGATGCAGGTTTCAAAATCGTATCATTAAAATTAACGCAACTTACTGTAGCTGATGCTCAGGCATTTTATGCTGTGCATGCAGAAAGGCCTTTTTATGGCGAGCTTGTAAGCTTTATGTCTCGTGGCCCTATTGTGGCTGCCATACTTGAAAAAGACAACGCCGTAGAAGACTTCAGGACACTTATAGGTGCTACAAATCCGGCCGATGCTGCCGAAGGCACTATCCGTAAAAAATATGCAACGTCTATTGGCGAAAATGCAGTTCACGGTTCAGACAGCGATGAGAATGCAGCCATAGAAGGTGCTTTCCATTTTGCAGGCCGCGAGCAGTTTTAGTAAAAAACTGCTTAGCTACTAAGCCGCTTAGTTACTGAGCTTAGAAGGATATAAATATAAACCCCGGTTGTAATTACAACCGGGGTTTATTTATTTGCGTAAAGTCGAAAAATCTAAAATACTAATATTCTAAAAATCCATAAAGAGCTAAGTGGCTAAGAAATTCCGCAGCTTAGCAGCTATCTCAAAACAACTGTAGTAACCACTTCGCGGCCCAGTTGCTCGTTAATCATCTTTACTATTTTTTCGCGGCCGTAGCTCAGCTCCTCACGCAATACAGCACTGGTTAGGGCTACATAGAGCGTGCCGTTTTTAAGCATAATTTCGCTAGTATAGTTGTTTACACCGGGCCCCATAAGGGTAGCCCAGGCCTCGCGCACGTTAATACTGTCCATACCCCTTTGCAGGTTGTTTGTCTGTATAAATTCTTTAAGCACATCGCCTATAGAACTATCGTTATTTAACCGCTTTGCCATTATTGTTTCAACGTAAAATTTTCGGGTTTCTTGTAATGATATTCAATACCGTGTGCATTTTTTATAACAAGCTCATCTCCACTAACGGTTACCAGCTCTTCCTGCCATTTAGCAAACTGCGTGTTATAATTAAGCCAGGTTTTACCATCTTTTTGTGTAATAGCTACGTCTTCAGATGAATCGTTAGCCATATACGTACCGTCTATTTGCGGCATTACCTTTTTACGGAAGCCTTTGCCATCCTTAATCTCAAAATAATCTACCGTAGTGCTGGCCTTATAATCCTTTTCTTTACCGTCGGGCATAATAACCGACTCAATTTCCCAGTAACCGTTAAGCGCCGTAGCAGTATCTTTATTGCACGAAAAAAGGGTAAGGGTTAATAGTAACAGGGCAATTTTCTTCATCTTAAAAATATTGTGGGGCAAATTTAGGCATTAAAACCCTTTAAACTAAAATGATGGTATAAAGATTTTGCTACCTTTAGCATATAAAAATTTATGGTTTATGAAAAGGTTCTGGCTTGCCTTACTATCTGCTGTATTATTTGTTTCATGCAGCTCGTCTGACAGCGAAACTCCGATGGAAACCCCTGAAGCCATGTATTTTCCCACCAATGGATCTGACACATGGGAAACCAAAACACCGGCATCTTTAGGCTGGGATGAAACCCAGGTACAGCCCCTGCTCAATTATCTTGTGCAAAAACACAGCCGCTCGTTTATTATACTGGTAAATGGCCGCATTGTAATGGAAGAATACTTTAACGGACATACTGCCACTACCCCGTGGTATTGGGCCAGTGCAGGCAAAACACTTACCGCCACCGTTACCGGAATTGCACAACAGGATGGCTTTTTAAGCATTGATGATAAAGTATCTGATTATTTGGGCAACGGCTGGACAAGCGCCCCGCAAGCTAAAGAATACCTTATAAAACTGCGCCACCTGCTTACCATGACCAGCGGCCTTAACGATGCCCTGGGCGATGATGTAACGCCTGCCAACCTGCAATATGTAGCCGACGCCGGTACACGCTGGGCCTACCACAATGTGTACGTAAAATTACAGGATGTGGTAGCCAATGCCACCGGCCAAAGCTGGACCAATTACTTTAATACCGCCTTGAAGAACAAAATAGGCATGACCGGCACCTGGCTCACATCGGGAGATGGAGACGACCTTAGTGTTTACTGGAGCACCACCCGCACCATGGCCCGTTTTGGGCTTATGGCGCTCAATAACGGCAAGTGGAACGGCCAGCAAATAACCCCAGCCAAAACATAAACAAATCTTACGGGTACCTGTGGTGGCTTAACGGACAGGAAAGCTATCACATGCCGCAAACCCAGATACAGTTTCCGGGTAGCCTGGTGCCCTCTGCGCCGGCAGATATGTTCATGGCACTGGGTAAAAACGACCAGAAAATTTATGTAATACCGTCTAAAAACATGGTTGTCATCCGTATGGGCGATGCCGCCGATGATGCAAACTGGGCGCTATCAGACTTTGATAATAGCCTGTGGCAGAAGATAAATGCCGTTATTGAATAGCTCCCAAGCAAACAGCATTTAAAAAATTTTATCAACTATACTGCTTTATATAGATAATTGTTATAGTCAATGTTAAGCCAGTGTAAATTTTTTTACGAGATTTGTTTGGGCTTAGCGTTATGCACTGCCCTTAAATTTTAAGCCTCATGGGATTTACATATAAAGAGATAGAACGGGTTGAAAAACTTACCAAAAAAGAGTTTATAGAAAATTATTACAAGAAGCAAAAGCCTGTAGTAATTACCAACCAGATTGACGACTGGCCGGCGTTTACCAAATGGGATTTTAATTTTTTGCGCGAAGTGGCCGGCGATAAAACCGTACCCCTGTATGACAACCGCAAAACCGACTATACTAAAAAAGTAAACGAGCCCGATTTTACCATGACCATGTCCGAATACATTGATATCCTGGAAAAAGGCCCTACCCACCTGCGCATATTTTTATACAACCTGCTTAAGGATGTACCGCTAATGAAAGAGGACATGCGTTGGCCAGATTTAGGCCTGAGGCTTTTAAAAAGCCTGCCGCTGGTATTTTTTGGTGGCCAGGGTGCCAAGGTATTTATGCATTATGATATAGATTTTCCTAATATTTTCCATTTTCATTTTTCAGGAAAAAAGCAGTGCGTGCTGGTAGACCCTGCCGAAACCAAATACATGTACCGCCTGCCCTACTCCTGGATTTGCAATGAAGACATAGATTTTGACAACCCTGATTTTGAGAAATTTCCGGCGCTTAAAAAAGTTACCCCATATATAACCAACCTGCAGCACGGCGAAATGCTATACATGCCCGAGGGCTGGTGGCATTATATGAAGTACCTTACCCCCGGTTTTTCGCTTAGTTTGCGCTCGCTTGCCGGCAGGCCATCTAACTTAATGAGGGGCCTTGCAAACGTTACTTTTAACCGCTTTTATGACAACTGGATGCGCAGTCGCAAAGGCCAGGCATGGCTGGATTATAAAGATGAAGTATCTATAAAGCGCACTAACGCACAATTATAAAGAAAAGCCGCTGTATCAGCGGCTTTTCTTTTATTAATAAGGCCTGCAGTATTCGATTTCAACGAAGAGAAATCTTTTTTAGATGTCTCGAATTCAATGTGTTTAGCTCGAAAATGGAATCCGGCATAACCATTACTGCCTAGCCAGTACCTCATCAAGGTTGCCATGCGCCATGGTAAAGCCTTCTTTAAAGCCCATTGCCACAATTTTTTCAAGGCTCTCCGGGCTGTCAAATGTAATTTCTATAGTAACATCGGTAGCTCCATCAGCCCCTGCAAACTGGTTAAACCAGTGCATACTAGGAAAATCGCCCGAAGGCACACCGTTTTCATCACAAAAGGCATCAGCAGCGGTATAGCTTTTTTGTGTATCAATAGTTTTATAATCTGCCCTGCACCAATGCTTATCACCTTCCGGACTAACCATAGCATACAGCCAGTGTCCGCCTTCTGTAAAATGCATCTCTTTGGTTTGGGCTTTCCAGGGTTTGGGCGCCCACCACTGGTCCAGTAATGCGCTTTCGGTCCAGGCGCGCCACACTTTTTCTACCGTTGCATTAAACGTGCGGGTAACAATAAGTTTTGTGCCCGATGGGTGCTTTTCAATTTTGGTTTGGTTAATATTCATCATAATATATTGTTTTAGAGTTGATTTAATAAATCATCAAGCTGGGAAAATTTGTCTTCCCATATTTTCCTGAAGGGCTCCAGCCATTTGTCTATCTCCTTCATTTTATCAGCATTCAGGCTATAATGTATTTCTCGCCCTGTTTGTTCCTGCTTTAGCAGTCCACATTCGTTTAAAATGCCTAAATGCTTAGATACCGCCTGCCTGCTGGTATCAAATTTACCGGCAATACTGCTGGGCGTCATCGCCTGTGTGGCCAGCAGCAACAATATACCCCTGCGGGTTGGGTCGGCTATGGCCTGAAAAACATCTCTTCTTAAATCTATGGGCATAATTAAACAACTATATAGTTGCAAATATATAAAACGCAATAATATGGTTGCGTATTTATTTTGTTAAATTTCTGAGTATAATTGCATCATTTTTAAGCTTGCCCACACAATTAAAAGTGTACTTAAAACACTTGTAAACACTAGGTTTTCAGGCTATTTAGGGTGTAAAATTATTTGCAGGGGCAAAAATTAAAAGTACCTTTGCGCCAGTTTAATTTTACTCAAACAAATGAAACCTAACACACAACAACTAAAC
This sequence comes from Bacteroidota bacterium, assembly GCA_040387455.1. GTDB lineage: Bacteria > Bacteroidota > Bacteroidia > Flavobacteriales > Flavobacteriaceae > Flavobacterium. The sequence goes on along the minus strand of JAZKDS010000009.1, from coordinate 897 downwards.
GATTTAGCCACACAGGTAAGGCGAGACATCCTTAGGATGGTGCATGCAGTAAACTCAGGCCACCCGGGTGGTTCTCTGGGCTGTACAGAATTTATGGTAGCACTTTACCAGGTACTTATGGACCGCAAAGAAGGCTTTGATATGGATGGCCGCGATGAAGATATCTTTATCCTTAGCAACGGGCACATATCGCCGGTATTTTACAGCGTACTGGCACGCAGCGGCTACTTCCCTGTAAGCGAGCTCGCTACATTCCGCCTGCTTAACTCAAGGCTTCAGGGCCACCCTACCACGCACGAAGGGCTTCCGGGCGTGCGCATTGCATCGGGCTCACTGGGTCAGGGCATGAGTGTTGCCATAGGCGCAGCACAAACTAAAAAGCTAAACAAAGACAGCCACTTAGTATACACGCTACACGGCGATGGAGAGCTACAGGAAGGCCAAAACTGGGAAGCTATTATGTATGCAGCAGCTTACAAAGTAGACAACCTTATTGCTACTATAGATGTTAACGGTAAACAAATTGACGGCCCTACAGACGAGGTATTACCTATGGGCAGCCTTACGGCTAAATTTGTGGCTTTTGGCTGGGATGTGGTAGAGATTCAGCAGGGTAACAACATAGAGGCTATTATAGCCGGCATGACAGAGGCTAAAGCTAAATCTGGCCAAGGCAGGCCGGTAGCGGTTATGATGCATACTGAGATGGGCAATGGTGTAGATTTTATGATGCACACCCACGCTTGGCATGGCAAAGCACCTAATGATGAGCAGCTTGCCAAGGCTTTTGAACAAAACACAATGACACTGGGAGATTACTAATTTAACGATTGAAAAATTTAAATATTGAAAGATTTTGGGCGGTTGAAACGACCTGAATTTTTTAATCTTTCAATC
>JAZKDS010000008.1:2562-4425 GCA_040387455.1 Bacteroidota bacterium | reverse complement strand
GTTTGAAGGAACAATATCGAAAGAGAAAGCTTTACGGTTAGGCTCGGTGCTTGGTAGTACTGTACCGTCAAGCATGGCTGTGTTGTACCTATCGCTCAAACCACGTACAATAACAAATTTATTGTCTTGAATGGTAGCACCGCTTACACGTTTTAAAACCTCGCTGGTATTTCTGTCAGGCGATAATTTTATTAGCTCTGAAGAGATACCGTCTGATATGGTAAGGCTGTTTTTTTGAGCAGCATATAATGATGCTACTGATGCCTGACGATAAGTTGAGCGGATAACAACCTCTTTTAACGAAGCTTTAGCAGATTCGGAAATAGAGATATCAAGCGTAGTAACAGCATCGGCCTTAACTACTACGTCTGATATTGCTTTGGTATCGTAACCAATGTATTTAACTATAAGGGTGTAAGTACCCGGTGCAACGCCCGATAAAACGTATTGGCCGTTAATATCAGCAGCGGTAGCTTTGGTGGTACCTTCAATACCAACTGTTGAGCCTATTAATAATTCGCTGGTTTTTGCGTCGATGATTTTACCTGCAATTTTTCCGGTTGATTGTGCAACGGCATTAAATTGAATAAGGGCAGGAAGGATAAGTAAAAGGAGTAATTTCTTCACGTATTAATTTTTTGTCAAAACTAATCCGCGTGTATTTCCGCAATGCTAAGCCAGGGTTATCAAAACAATATGTGTTCTTTAATTTAATGTTAAGAGGTGGCGGGTTTGAACTTAAATTACTTTTTCTGTCAAAATTAATAGCTGTTAACACAGGTTAAATTGAGTTAACATAGCTTGTAATTTTTGCAAAATGAGGTTTTTGTTTTAAGTGGATATTAAATTGGGGTTATTATAATTTTATTTGCTTTGATAAATGATACTAAAAAGATACGCCTAATTGCAGGCCGGTTGTTAACGATACAGGTTGCTCATTACCAAACCTGATGGGGAAAGGCACAGACAAAAATATACTGGCATCTTTCCCCTTTTTTATTACCTGGTTAAATACCGGTGTTATACCAATACGGCCATTGGTTTCAAACGCCAGCCTGCCTATAAACGTGAAACCTTTCTTAAAACGGAACATAGCGCCGGGGTGAAATAATACCGAGCTTGTTTTAGACACGTTGCGTTCTGTACGTACAGCAGGTGCAATTTCAAAGCTGACACCAAATTGGTCTGATTTTAGAATATTCAGTCCGAAAGGAAAAACCAGGGTGTAGGTATCAGAAAAATTATCGTGAAAACCATCTTTGTTAAAGGTACCTATAGGGTGCATTATGCTGAAATATCCGGTCACTTTAGGATAACCCGGGGCGGCCTGCTGCGCATTTGTTGAAGCGATAGAAAGAAAATAAAATACAAAGGTAATTGAGCAATAAAATAATAGTTTCATGAGTGGGCGTTATAACAATTTGATAAGAAGACCGATAATGGCTGCAAAAGCGATGATATAAGGCTCCTGCATTTTTTTGAGATATATTAATGAAAGCACAGCCGCGATAGCTATCAAAGCTGTTGGGATATCTTTTATTGACCTAATGCCGATAATAATAACCGAGCCAACCAACGCGCCTATAACTACCGCGGTAATACCATCAACAAAAGCTTTAACGCTTATATCTTTCGCAATTTTTTTAAAGGACGGCGCAAGCGCTACCGTAAACAGGTAACAAGGAAGAAATGTAGCCAAAGCTGCTACACATGCACCCAAAAAACCCGCAACCAAATAACCTATAAAAGCAACCGTTATAACAACCGGCCCGGGTGTTATCATGGCAACTGCTACAGCATCAATAAATTGTGATTCTGTTAGCCAGCCAAAACACGCAGACTATGAGCCGCTTCGAAAACTTC
>JAZKDS010000008.1:0-2552 GCA_040387455.1 Bacteroidota bacterium | reverse complement strand
CAAACTCTTTTACAACGCCGGCATGTAAAAAGGGCACTATAGCAAGCCCGCTGCCAAATACAAATGTGCCGGCTTTAGCAAAAAACCAGGCTATTTGTTGTAAAGTGTTGCCATCGTAACTCCAAAAGCCGGTAGCTATAAATATTGCCGACGGGGCTGCCGCAGGTTTTTTTAACCATTTGGGTGGTGCTTTTATCAGCATATATAAAATACCGCAGCCAATAAATAATAGTATCTCTTCGCGTTGGGTTATTGTTGTAACCACTACGCCTGTCAGGTAAAATATCCAAAGCAGCCAGTTAGCTTTTATAGCGGTAATATTTAATTTACCTACAGATTTTATGGTGAGTTTGTATGCGCTTACAACAATAATACCCACAACGGCAGCGCCTACGCCATAAAATATGGCCTGCATCCAGGCAAGGCCGCCATATAATTTATAGGCCATACCCAACAGTACCACCATTATAAACGACGGAAGTACAAAAGCCAGCCCGGTTAGCGTGGCGCCTAATAAGCCGTAATGTACATAGCCTGTGTAAATGCCTAATTGGGCTGCAAGGGGGCCGGGCGCCAACTGTGCAAGCGCAAGCCCCTCTTTATATTCCTCATCTGTAAGCCAGCGTTTTTGCTCAACCAAATCGCGGTGCATATAGCCTACCAGTGCTACGGGGCCGCCAAAACCCCAGGTGCCAAGTTTTAAAAAATAGGTTGTTAGCTGGGTAAGCGAGTAGGATGGGTGTAGCTTGTTCATTAGCAGTATTTAATCATACTGCAATATTGGCTAAATGTATTTCTGCAAAATTGTACGTATTTAACCTTTTGTATCGGCTTTACTTTTTAGCGCATTTTTTTTAAAGACAGATGGATTTTGCCCGGTATGTTTTTTAAATATCCGGTTAAAATGGCTTTGGTCTGAAAACCCGGTTATGTAAGCCACTTCGGTTAACGTATAGGCTGTGGTTTCTATCAACAGCATAGCTTTATCTATCCGCATTTTTCTGATATAGTCGCCAAATGAAAGGTTATCAAAGTATTTAGAAAACTCTCTTGATAAATAAGCGGGGTTAATCTCTAATTCGTCAGACACCTGTTGTAAACTCAAGTTAACGTTCATGTTAGTGTCTATCTGATCCTGAATCATTTCCTTCAATTCTTTTGCCCAGGTGGGGGCTTTCTTTCCTTTCGCGTTTTGCAAATACCTGGTAAATATCTCTAATAATTTTTGCTCTGCCGGGCCCGCCTGCGTGTGCTTTTTTTCATACAGATGGTTTGCCCAGCTATATAAACCATCGTAAACGCGCATACCCAGGGTTAATAACTCATGGTCATTTGTACTGTTGTAAGACAGGCCCGAGAAAATAGCTTCAAGGCCGGCAGACTGTGGTGCTATATCATGCCGGTCAGTATCGGCACCACGTACTATAGCCGCTATACGAAACAATGCCGGATCATTTATCTTATGTTTTTTCAGAAAATAGTCAAAGGTACATTGGTCATTGTAGTGGCTGTATTCAACGTCGGGCAAATCAAACGGAATAGCCTGCATTTCGGTTGCTTTTTTCAGCACTTGTTCATAGGGCACATAAATTATTTCGGCAGCAGGGTCAATAAACCTAAGTATCAGCCATGGGCAAGCTATCCTGTCTATTTTAGGTTTTTCCCTGGTAATCCATTTCATGATGTCAAAAATAGATCAAAAGATGAAAGATGCAATTAGTTTATTAATAGTCATATGTTGGATTTTATTGTATACTGCACGCCCATATTTCAATATAAAATAGTACCTTTGCAACATATTCAAAAAACGCTGCATTACACCAGTGTAATTATGTAGTACGGTAAAATTCTTCAACAGTATCCACTGTACTAAATCGGCTCAATTTACCAGGGCCAACAAGTTTATTAATACGTTTTTAGTGAAAAGAGGCTGTAATAGCCCAAAGCGCTTTAATGTATGTCGAGATTTTAATATTCACTTTTAAATAACGCATGGGCAGATCCAACGAAACATTTAACAAAAAAGAAAAAGAAAAAAAACGCCTGAAAAAACATCAGGAGAAAAAAGAAAAGGCCGAAGAGCGCAAAGCAAACTCTGACAAAGGTAAAGGCTTTGAAGATATGTTGGCGTATATTGATGCCGATGGAAATATTACGTCTACACCACCAGATGGTGCCCCGCGTAAGCAGGTATCTATAGAGGACGTAAGAATATCAACCCCAAAACAGGTTGACGAACCCGAAGACGCTGTAAAGACAGGCATTATAAGCTTTTACAATACGGCTAAAGGTTTTGGTTTTATTGCCGAAGACAGATCAAGAGAAAATATATTTTTCCACGTTAACAACCTGACTTTCCAGGCAAAAGAAGGTAATAAGGTAACGTTTGTTACAGAAAAAGGCCCTAAAGGATTAGTGGCTTTGAATATAGAAATGGCTAAGTAGTATTACAGTTGCCATTATACTAGCATAACATTTTTACTGCTATTATTTTACTATGAGTCGTCCTAAAATAAGTTGACAGTAATTAAAGAATAAATATAGTCCTTGTC
>JAZKDS010000007.1:2574-3684 GCA_040387455.1 Bacteroidota bacterium | reverse complement strand
GATACTGCAAAAGAAAAACCACAAAAAGGTATAGTGGTAGCTGTAGGCAATGGCACTAAAGACCACGATATGACTGTAAAAGTGGGCGATACTGTATTGTATGGCAAATATGCAGGTACGGAGCTTAAATTTGAAGGTAAAGATTACCTTATAATGAAAGAAGAAGAAATTTTTGCAATACTGTAATTAGTTTAAACGTTAAAATAAACAAGCAAACAAATGGCTAAAGAGATAAAATTTGATATAGAAGCACGCGATGGTTTAAAACGCGGTGTAGATGCATTGGCTAATGCCGTAAAAGTAACCCTGGGCCCTAAAGGCCGTAATGTAATCATCAGCAAAGCATTTGGCGGCCCTACCGTAACTAAAGACGGTGTAAGTGTTGCTAAAGAAATTGAGCTTAAAGATACCCTTGAAAACATGGGTGCACAGATGGTTAAAGAGGTAGCCTCTAAAACTAACGACCTTGCCGGAGACGGTACTACAACAGCTACCGTGCTTGCACAGGCTATTGTAAAAGAAGGCCTTAAAAACGTAGCTGCAGGTGCTAACCCAATGGACCTTAAACGTGGTATAGACAAAGCCGTAAGCGCTATTGTAGCCGATCTTGCCACACAAAGCAAAGAAGTAGGCAGCACATCTGATAAAATTAAGCAGGTAGCTTCTATTTCTGCCAATAACGACGAAAGCATAGGCGAACTTATTGCCCAGGCTTTTGGTAAAGTAGGTAAAGAAGGGGTTATTACTGTAGAAGAAGCTAAAGGTACAGATACGTATGTAGATGTAGTAGAAGGCATGCAGTTTGACCGTGGTTACCTATCGGCTTATTTTGTTACCAACTCTGAGAAAATGGAGGCTGAGTTAGACAGGCCATACGTTTTACTATATGATAAAAAACTTTCTACACTAAAAGAAATACTTCCTATACTGGAGCCGGTAGCACAAAGTGGCAAACCACTGCTTATTATTGCCGAGGATGTTGATGGCGAAGCTCTTTCTACATTAGTAGTAAACAAACTACGTGGAGCGCTTAAAATTGCTGCTGTTAAAGCTCCGGGCTTTGGCGACAGGAGAAAAGCACTTCTTCAGGATATTGCCATTCTTACAGGT
>JAZKDS010000007.1:0-2564 GCA_040387455.1 Bacteroidota bacterium | reverse complement strand
AGGTGGTACCCTTATAAGCGAAGAGCAGGGTTATAACTTAGAAAATGCAGGTCTGGAAATGCTTGGTACCTGCGAAAAAGTAGTTATCAATAAAGATACTACTACAATTGTTAACGGTGCTGGTAGCCCAGAGGACATCAAAAGCCGTATTAACGAAATCAATGCACAAATTGAAACTACAACATCTGACTATGATAAAGAAAAACTTCAGGAGCGCCTTGCTAAACTTGCAGGTGGTGTTGCAGTACTTTATGTAGGTGCAGCATCTGAAGTTGAGATGAAAGAGAAAAAAGACCGTGTAGATGACGCACTTCATGCAACACGCGCAGCGGTAGAAGAAGGTATTGTTGCCGGTGGTGGCGTGGCATTGCTACGTGCTAAAGGCGCCCTTGCTGCCATAGTAGCAGAAAATGCTGATGAGGCTACAGGTATACAAATCATAGCGCGTGCAGTAGAAGCTCCATTACGTACTATTGTAGAAAACGCTGGCCTTGAAGGTAGTGTTGTTGTTGCAAAAGTAGCAGAAGGCACTGGCGATTTTGGTTACAATGCTAAAACAGATGAGTATGTTGACATGCTTGCGGCAGGTATTATTGACCCTAAAAAAGTAACCCGTGTAGCGCTTGAAAATGCAGCATCGGTAGCCGGTATGATACTTACTACAGAGTGTGCCCTTATAGATATTAAAGAAGAAGGCGGCGGCGGTATGCCAATGGGCGGCGGTATGCCGGGCATGATGTAATCATCACCTCATACTATTTTTACAAAAGGGAGCGTTATTAATAACGTTCCCTTTTTTTGTTAAATGTGGTTTTACCGTAATAGTAAATATGATTAATATATTATTTTTAGCATATTAAAAGCCAACGTATACCTTACTTATGAATAAACTCCTCACCTCACTGCTTTTATTATTGTTTTCGTTTAATGCCATTGCACAACAGCCTCAGCGTGATACAATAGCAAAAAAGCTTGATAAGTATTTTTTACCTGAAAGGGAAAACATACACGTGCAACTCAATAAAAGTGTTTATACTACAAACGAGAAAATTTGGTATAAAGGCTACGTATACCATCGCAAAAAAAACCTGCCTTTTTTTGCCAGTACAAATATCCAGGTCAGCCTTATAGATGCGGCCGGCAAGGTGATAGACTCACAATTACTGTATGGTAATGTGGGTACATTTTCGGGGAATTTTAACTTGGGCGAAAATTTCACTTCCGGAAAATACTACCTGCAGTTTTACACCAACTGGATGAATAACTTTACCGAAGATGAATCATCTGTTTATGAAGTTACAGTTATTAATATTGAAAAAGGCGCAGGTAATGCCCTTGCCGGGCCTGACCTTTCTAAAATAAATATTGACCTGTACCCCGAAGGTGGCACATTTGTAAACGGTGTACAAAATGTTTTTGGCATTCAGGTTTCAGATTGTAACCATGAGCCACTGGCTGTTACCGCCGCCGAAATTTTAGATGCATCGGGCAATCTGGTACAAAAAGTCCAAATTAACAAATTCGGTTATGGCAAAGTGAGTCTGCCGCCTAATACCGGCACCGGTTATAAGGCTATTGTACGTCTTGATGATAAAACTTACAATCAGGCTTTGCCTGCCCCACAGGCAACGGGTATAACCATTGAAGCCAGCACCATGCTTGCCGGTAAAACAGTAATAATTTTGCGTACAAACAAGGCTACGCTCGATGCTTTAGGCAATAAACCCCTATTACTTTTAGTACACAATGATGAGCAGGCATCAATGTTTGACATTGATTTTAAAGGACAAACAGAAATAAAAATGCCAATAAGCAACGAAAGTATTTTTGAAGGCATGAACACCATAAGGATTATTGATGCCGGCCTTAACCAGCTTGCTGAACGCATGCTTTTTAGATATCCGGACACTGCCCTGCGAGCTGACATAAGCACTAAACAAGCCGCAGACACTATTACTTTTTCTGGTAAAATAAACCAGCCCAACATGAGCCTTAGCATCTCGGTTTTACCACAGGGTAGCCGCAGTATAGATGAAGCAAATGATATTTATGGTTCACTACGCATACTACCTTATATTAAAAATCAGCAAAAAGCAAATGGCAGATATTATTTGAGCACACCAAGCAAAGGCAAAAACTATGAGCTTGATCTTTTTTTAGCCTGCCAGAAAAGCAAATACAATTGGGCAGATATAGTTAACGGACTACCTAAAACTACCTATCCTTTTGACCTGGGTATTACCCTTAAAGGGACAGTACCTAAATCAGTCGGCTCTACTACTAATGGTAAGGTGAGATTGTACTCACTTATGTCGGCCATAGATGAAAGTACAGACGTAGATAAAGACGGTAATTTTGTATTCAGCAACCTTTTTATTGCCGATTCGGCCTACGTAAACTTTACATTGCTGCGCAAGGGCCAGAAACCCAAAGAACTTACACTGGCACCACAAATACTAAATGGCAAAAAGCCTTATAATAAAGCATTCACTCCGCAACCAAGATGTTATGCCCCAACTGAGGCAGCAGATAACGGACTGCCTAATTATTACCGTGAAAGCACC
>JAZKDS010000006.1:7878-9804 GCA_040387455.1 Bacteroidota bacterium | reverse complement strand
TATATGCCTGGGATATTGCTACGGGTGAAACCTTCCAACTCACCAGGATTCAGCCTGGTAGCAGCGCCAGCAGCGGTTCAACCAGGGGTGGTATTCAAAACGAAACCGAACAGGAAAAGTGGCTGAAGGAAGACCAGCTTCAGAATTTTGACATTTTGAGGGAACGAAAACAAAAAAAAGAAGCCACCGAAGCGTACAATAAAAACCTGCCAAAAGAAAAAGAATTAAGGGCTAAAGAAAAATTTTTAGAGCTTAAATCAGAACACGAACAGGTTATTTTAGGTAAAGAAAAAAAAATTGCCGAAGCCGAAAAACGCACACGTGATAAAGAAAGCCAGGTAAGCGGTGAGCTTGCAAGGGCTAAAAAATCTGCAGATGATGCAGAGGCTAAAATAACAGACTACAATACCCGCATAGAATACCTTGACAAAAAGCAGCACGAAATAGACCGCCTGCACAAAAGCCAGGTAGACCAGCTTGAGGTAATAAGCGGGCTTAGCGCCGAAGAGGCTAAAGACCAATTGGTAGAAAGCCTAAAGGCAGAAGCCAAAACGGCTGCTATGGGCCACATACAAAATACTATTGAAGAAGCTAAGCTTACTGCGCATCAGGAGGCTAAAAAGATAATACTTAGCACCATACAACGTGTGGGTACAGAGGAAGCAGTAGAAAACTGTGTATCGGTATTCAACATTGAGAGCGATGATGTTAAGGGCCGTATTATTGGCCGTGAGGGCCGTAACATACGTGCCATTGAAGCTGCAACGGGCGTTGAAATTATTGTAGACGATACCCCTGAGGCCATCATCCTGAGCTGTTTTGACCCTGTGCGCCGCGAGGTAGCACGCCTTTCTTTACACAAACTGGTAACAGATGGCCGTATTCACCCGGCACGTATTGAAGAGGTTGTAGCCAAAACACAGAAACAAATTGAAGAAGAAATTGTAGAGGTAGGTAAACGTACGGTTATAGACCTTGGCATACACGGCCTGCACCCAGAGCTTATCAAAATTGTAGGGCGCATGAAATACCGTTCGTCTTACGGACAAAACCTACTGCAACACAGCCGCGAGGTATCTAAACTTTGTGGTATTATGGCTGCCGAGCTGGGCCTTAACGTTAAGCTTGCCAAACGTGCCGGTTTACTGCACGATATTGGTAAAGTGCCTGATGCTGAGAGCGACCTTCCACACGCCCTTTTAGGGATGCAGTGGGCCGAGAAATATGGCGAAAAAGAAGAGGTATGCAACGCTATTGGTGCCCACCACGACGAAATTGAAATGAAATCGATGCTATCGCCTATCATCCAGGTATGTGATGCTATTAGCGGTGCAAGGCCGGGCGCACGCCGCCAGGTACTTGACAGCTATATACAAAGGCTTAAAGACCTTGAGGATATTGCTTATGGCTTCCCGGGTGTTAAGAGCGCCTATGCCATTCAGGCGGGCCGCGAGCTGCGTGTTATTGTAGAAAGCGAGAAAGTAACAGACGATATGGCGTCTAATCTTTCTTTTGAGATATCACACAAAATACAAACTGAAATGACCTATCCGGGCCAGGTTAAGATTACGGTTATACGTGAAACCAGGGCGGTTAATATAGCGAAGTAAAAAGCTGCTGAGTTGCTTAGCTTCTTAGCTACGAAACCTAAAAAACACCTGAAGCAATTTCAGGTGTTTTTGTTTTATAAGAAAACTATTATTGTGAGATGAGGCAACAGATAGCCCTTACAACAATGAAATTGCCGCCTCTGCAAAGCTCTGCTCGCAATAACTATACGTGAAAAATGGAGTGGCTTGCACCGTCATTATGGGAGGTACGACGAAGTAATCTCATAAGAAGCTAACAGTTCATAAGAGATTCCTCAACTCTGATGAAATGTTAGGGAATCAGTAACAGTAGCATACTTTTGAACAACCAACGGGT
>JAZKDS010000006.1:6432-7868 GCA_040387455.1 Bacteroidota bacterium | reverse complement strand
TAAAAGTAGAGGCTTTCCATGCTTTAAGCATCGTCTCGCCATCTGCCTTATCAACATAAGATATACTCATGCAAAAATCTTTGTTGCTTATAAATGCACTAAACATGTGCAGGTACAGCACAGAATCATCAGACGTATCTGTAATGGTATAGTTAAAACGGTAAAAATCATACCCGCCTATTTTTTCCTTAGCCGATGTCATAACTATCTCGTTGGTTTCGCTAAACTGGCTTTCCAGGTTTTCTTTCATCATATCGCCCACAAGTTCCTGCAGTTCGCCATAATCGCCATCTTCATTTACATCATAGGGCTGCTGGGTAGCCTCCATATAGCTTACCTCATCCTTATCTACCGCCATAATAACCTCACCAGGCTCAACATCTCCTTCATCAAGGCTTTTTACAAAGCCGGCGGGCACTTTTATGGTCCACTTAAATTCAGCGCTGTAAAAGTCTTTACCGCCCTCCTGGGCATTTGCTGTAAGTGCAAAAACAGCAACAATTAATACCAGTAATTTTTTCATGTAATTATATTTTTATTCTGATGACGATTACTTTTCAATCTCCCTAAGGTTTTCCATTTTTTTGTGCTCCAGGAAGCCTTTAATATCTTCAAAGTGCTCTTTAACACGTTTGTTTCCAAATTCAAACACTTTTTCAGCCAACCCATCTAAAAAGTCCCTGTCATGGCTTACTAATATTATAGTACCTTCAAATATCTTAAGGGCATCTTTAATAATATCCTTGGTCTTCATGTCAAGGTGGTTGGTAGGCTCATCCAGAATAAGCAGGTTAACCGGCTCCAATAATAGCTTTATCATGGCAAGACGGGTCTTTTCTCCCCCACTCAGTACTTTAACCTTCTTGGTAGTATCATCGCCGCTAAACATAAACGCACCCAGTATGGTTTTAATCTGCGTCCTGATATCACCTTCGGCAATGCGGTCTATGGTATCAAAAATAGTCAGTTCGCCATCAAGCATGGCGGCCTGGTTTTGTGCAAAGTAGCCAATCTTAATATTATGGCCAACCTCAACGTTACCCGAATCAGCCTTAAGCTCATCCATAATAGCCTTAACCATGGTAGACTTGCCCTCGCCATTTTTGCCCACAAACGCTACTTTTTGCCCGCGCTCAATAACCATATTGGCATCATTAAACACAACGTGGTCGCCGTATGATTTTTTAAGCTCGTTTACAATTACCGGGTATTGGCCAGAGCGTGGTGCCGCCGGAAACTTAAGCTTCAATGCCGAAGTATCTACCTCATCAACCTCAACCAGAACCAGTTTTTCCAGCATGCGCACGCGAGATTGCACTTGCTCCGTTTTTGAAAAAGTACCTCTAAAACGTTCAATAAACGCCTGATTTTCGGCAATCATTTTTTGCTGCTCGTCATATGCCTTTTGCTGGTGAACACGGCGGTCTTTACGCAAC
>JAZKDS010000006.1:0-6422 GCA_040387455.1 Bacteroidota bacterium | reverse complement strand
TATGCGGCCCATAGTAACCTCTATGGTACGTGTGGTAATATTATCTACAAACGCCCTGTCGTGGCTAATAACCATAACGGCTTTTGCACTGTTAACCAAAAAGTCTTCCAGCCACTGTATACTCTCAATATCCATGTGGTTAGTAGGCTCATCCAGCAGTATCAGGTCGGGTTTTTGAAGCAATATCTTGGCAAGCTCAATACGCATCCTCCAGCCACCGCTAAATTCTGATGTTTGCCTGCTAAAATCGGCAGCGGTAAAGCCCATACCCTTAAGTACTTTTTCAACCTCAGCCTCATAGTTTATCTCTTCAATTGCATAAAACTTTTCGCTCAGCTCGCTTACACGCTCAATTATCTTATAATATTCATCGCTTTCATAATCAGTACGAATGGTAAGCTGATCGTTAAGGCCATCAATTTCCTTCTTCATTTTAAAAACCTCTGCAAATGCCTTGCTGGTTTCTTCCATTACAGTAGCATCATCTGCGGTAAGCAAATGCTGTGGCAGGTAAGCTATTACAGTACCCTTAGGCGCAGATATATTACCGGTAGACGGCTTGCTTTCGCCGGCTATAATTTTTAGCAGCGTGCTTTTTCCTGCACCGTTTTTACCCATAAGGGCAATTTTATCGTTTTCGTTTATAGAGAAAGAAACATCGCTAAAAAGCGTGGTACCGCCAAATTGTACCGAAATAGCATCTACAGTAATCATTAAAGGTATTTTTTAGAGCCGCAAAGATATAATAATTAGCCTATTGCGCAACTGCCTCAACGCTTGCCTGTTTTGCAAAAAAGCTGTATCTTGTATTGCATAACAAAAACCGCAGAACCATGAAAAAGTGGGTACGCTCCGGGCTGGTATGGGCCGGAATATTATATGTTATTACAATGGTGTTTTTTCCGTTGTTTAGCCACGAGCATTTTAATTTGGAAAAGCTGCTTATGGGCCTGCCGCTATGGGCTTTAGTTGGCCTTGTACTGGGCTATTTATTTGACAGGAAAGGAAAGGGCAAAAGCCGAAAAAAAACAGCAAAGTCATAACACTTATCCTCAGCTTTATATGAACCTGTACAAAGCAACAGTCCTGGCTTTTATTGCCCTACTCTCTTTTTCATGCCAAAAGGATAAAGACATACAGCCGGAAGCCCATGTATTACCTACAGCATCTATAGCGCCAAAAACAAAAGATACTTTAAAATTGTTTGTGCCATTTGCGGCAACCAAACAGGATTTTAGTAACGCTGAAAAAGCTTTTAAAAATAGTATTGTATCAGATACGCAGGCAATACGTAAAATAAATGGTGAAATAATACTGCCATTAAGCCCAAACAAACCCCCAATAGTTTTTAAAGATACCCACCCTGAAAATGATGATGAGGCTGTAGAGTACAATTATACAGGACACATTAATAACCCTGATCTTTATTTGGCAGAAGGTTCTTTTTGGGAATGGCACGAGACATACCTTATTAACCGTACCACAGGAAACACTGACACTTTATGGTCAACACCCGTTTTTTCGCCTGACAGAAAAATGATGGTAAACCTTTCTCCAGGGTATGGTCTTGAAGGCGACCCTAATGGTTTTCAAGCCTGGCAGGTACATACAAACAATGGTAATGCAACTATAAACAAGCTTAAAGAAGTTGACCAGCAGGAATGGATACCTTTAAATGTTTTTTGGGAAGACAACCGCACGCTTATTTTTAAAGCCGTTACTGTTGATGTATTTATGGCTGCCAATGGCGAACCAAAAGATAAAGATTTTTATTACTTCAGGGTAAAAGTAAGCCGTTAATACGCGCTACTTTAAAATCTCTGTAACTTTCTCACTAAAAACCAGACTTTCATTAATACCGTTATGCCCCACGCCGGACAACGGGATAAGCTCACTAATTTTTGATTGTGCATGTAATTTCTCGCTGTTCTCAAACGGAATCAGTGCATCTTCTTTACCATGAAAAATATATACCGGAGCTTTTACTTTACTTATGTAATTACAGGTTTCAAACGTATATTTTTTCATAAAACCAGGCAACAGCGGCACTTTGCTATCTATAAGGCTGGTTAATGAATAATAAGGTGCCTGCAAAATAAGTGCTTTTATATTTCGCGTAGCCGCAAGCTGTGTGGCCGGCCCAGTACCTATAGAATATCCATCTACCACAACATTTGTATAGCTGTATTTTTTTGTAATATAATCAAACGCTGTGGTTACGTCATCCATCATCTGGCGTTCGCTTTTTATGGCGCCCTCACTCCTGCCATAGCCGCGGTAATCTAAAACAAACAGGTCATACTCTTTTGGGAAAGCATAAAAAATGCTTTCTCCCCAGCTAAATGCATTACCACCATTGCCATGAAGGTAAAACACCAGCCCTTTGCTATTTTTATTACGGGCAAGCAGGCCGTGTAATTTTATACCATCTGCCATGGTTATATACTCTTCTGCAATACCTTCAGGAAGTTCTATTACTTCATCTTTACCCGTTACCACAGGATGAAACAGCAATTTTTCCTGAAAGAAATACACCAGCACTAAAGCCAGCATATAGAGTACAACCGGTAACAAGAGAATATATACCAAAACCTTCTTACGCTTTTTCATATTCAGGGTTCTTAATTTCATACCATATCGACGCTACATTATCATGCGTAAAAACACCTAAATCTTTCAGTCCGCACTTTTCCAGCACACGGCGCGATGCTCCGTTACCTTCAAAAGCATAAGCATTTACTTTTTCGGCTTTAAGTTCATTAAAAGCATAATCCAAAAAAAATAGTGTAGCCTCGGTAGCATAGCCCTTACCCCAGTGCTTTTGCCTAAGGCGGTAGCCAATATCATAAAAAGTTTCATGACCATGCACATTGCGCTCCAGCTTTAGGCCCGTCCAACCTATAAAATCATCAGTATCTTTTTCAAACGTAGCCATACGGCCAATGCCGGTATCAAGATATTGCTGCCTTATGTAAGCAATAACACTGTTTATTTTATTAATATCGGTTACGGTTTCATCAAAAAGGTAGCGGTGCACTTCCGGGTCGCTGTCCATTTCTAACAGTGCCGGGGCATCTTCGGGTAAAAATTCGCGGTAATACAGGCGGGCAGATTGTAAAGAATGTACCATAAGTGTGTAATTGTGCCCTGGAATAGTGTTTGCTAATCCCGGCTATTTATATTGCAGCTATAACCTATTTTACAAAACAGGCTTAACAATTTCAAACCACACAGCCTCACTTCCATTATAGTCAAAAGTCTCTGTAGCTAAAAGGCCTGATTTAGTTAATGCGTTGCACGAAGCCGTATTGGCCTTAAGCGCCGTAGCATTTATGGTATCAATACCCAGGTTATTAAACGCGTGCTGTATAAAAAACTTAGACGATTCGGTAGCATAACCCTTATTCCAGAACTGCGGTAGCAACCGGTAACCAATATCATAAAACCGTTCGCGGCCGTTTACTTTGCTTTCAAGTTTTAAGCCCGTCCAGCCTATAAAATCGTTGGTGTCTTTTGTAAAAGTAGCCATACGGCCAATACCGTTTTGTTTATATTGTGCACGAACCAGTTCAATATATACCCTTGACTGGGCGATATCGGTTAGAGGATTATTCCCTAAATAGCGGTGCACTTCGGCATTAGCATCAAGCGCGAACATATTCTCGGCATCTTCGGGTAAAAACTCGCGGTAATACAAGCGGGCAGATTGAAGAGGATGTGTCATAATAATAAATATGCTAATTCGCAAAACCGGCAAGCAACTCTTCTGCCCTTACCTTATCGACTTCATCAACATACACTTCTACAGCACGGCCCATTGTGCCAAAACCAGCCGCAATGCCACTACTTATATTGTCTTTTTGAATAAAAGGTATACCTGCATCTTCAAGCTTTGCAGCAACAGCCATTACCAGTACTTCGCTGCCTGCATATATTTTTACGTGTGCCATAGTTTATATAGTTTCTTCGCTATCAGTTTCCTCTTCATCTTCTACTTCACCAACCTCTTCTTCTAATTCTTCTACTTCCTCTTCTACTTCCTCATCGTCCATTTCAAAGAAAAGTGGCTCAATCATTAGCCTGTCGGCCAATACTTCTACACGCTCTGTAATTACATCGGTAAAAAACAAGCGTTGCGTTTTGGCAATACCTTCGCTAATACGGGCAATACGGGTTTCGTTACGGGCCTTTAGCAATATATCGGCATCATCAAGAATGATCATTTTTAACTGGTTTACATCAAAACCGGCACCGCCAAACATTTCGTGCAGCCTTATAGGTGTACCAATAAGCACATCTATACCTAAAGATATCTGGTTTTTATCTTCGTCAAGGTTAGTTTTTTCGTGCACACCATACACCCTAAGGTCGGTTTGTTTACCAAGCCTTTCAAAAAGCTCCAGCATCTCGAGCACTTTAGGCTTATCCTGTACAAAAATTAATGCACGCGGGCTTTCCATAAATTCTTTTTCAAGCCGCTGAATAACATTTATTACAATGGCTGTAGTCTTACCTTCTGCCTTTGGCCCTGAAATTACAGCATCAACACCACTTTTTATGGTGCCAAAAGTTTCCTTTTGCAGTTGGGTAGGTTGGGTAAAACCAACGGCTTCAATAGCCTCGGCAAGGTTGGGGTTTATTTTTTTTAAAAACATCTTTTTAATATTTAACCACGAATTTTACAAATTCCACAAATTCAATATCCGTGTTAATTCGTGACAAAGGTATTATTTACTGAGCGAAGAAGCTAATACCTTAATTGTATATTGCTTTTACAGCCGATTTATTCTCTTTATTATTTTGTATTTCAAATTTATCACTATCAGATAACCAACATATGTTTTGATAATTGCCTTTAAATTTATCATGCCATTCTATAAATTTAATATTGCTGTCAAATTCTTCCAACTTTAAGGAATCATATGGAATAATCGCTTCAAACATACCTCCTGTACGCACTATTTTAACAACTTTATTCTCTTTAAAAACCAAATACCCCTCCATATAGCCATCACGTCCTCGGTAACTCGCAGCAATACTTTGTGGTGGTAACGATTTATGAGCATTGTAATTGCCATAATAAAATTTTATCAGAGTACCTTTATCTACGCGCGTTACAGTAACACCATTATAAGTGTAATGGATAAAACGTTCTTTCTCCTCGCAAGAGATAAGAGTGAAAAGCATAATAACAATTAAAACTTTTTTCATACCAAATTGCTTCCTCAATTGCTACACTAAAGCAGTATTACATCTAAAAATTAGTTTTATTTACTTGCAAAAAGCCTTACATCGCTTTCGCTTATTTCGCTGCCGCCTAAAATTATTAGCCTTTCTACCACATTGCGCAGCTCGCGGATGTTGCCCGTCCAGTCATATTCCTGCAATAAGGTAATGGCATCGGTACTAAATTTCTTTTGGGCATTGCCCTGCTCACCGGCAATTTTTTCGGCAAAATGGTTAATTAGCATCGGTATATCATCCCTCCTGTCATTAAGCGCCGGTACTTTTACCAGTATTACGGCAAGGCGGTGGTATAAATCTTCTCTAAAGTGCCCTTCGGCAATTTCCTTTTTAAGGTCTTTGTTAGTAGCCGCAATAACACGCACATCTACCTTAATATCTTTTTCTGCCCCTACCCGCTGAATCATGTTTTCCTGTAGCGCACGCAGCACCTTGGCTTGTGCGGGCAGACTCATATCGCCTATCTCATCCAGGAAGATAGTACCCCTATCGGCGGCCTCAAACTTACCGGCACGGTCTTTAACCGCACTGGTAAAAGCACCCTTAACGTGGCCAAAAAGTTCGCTTTCTATAAGCTCACTGGGTATAGCCGCACAGTTAACCTCTATAAAAGGATTACCAGCACGCTCGCTTTTTTCGTGCAGCCAGTGCGCCACAAGCTCTTTACCCGTGCCATTAGGGCCGGTTATCAGCACGCGGGCATCGGTAGGTGCCACTTTTTCTATAATCTCTTTTATATGGTTTATAGGGGCGCTGGCACCTATCATTTCATAACTTTTGCCTACTTTCTTTTTCAGCATTTTATTTTCTACCACCAGCACTTTACGGTCCAGCGCGTTGCGCACGGTATTGAGCAGGCGGTTTAAATCGGGCGGCTTACTTATGTAATCAAAAGCACCAAGGCGCATGGTATTAATGGCCGTTTCAAGGTCGCCATGCCCGCTTATCATTACAAACGGAATTTCGGGCTTTATCTTTTTTACGGCTTCCAGCACCTCTACCCCATCCATTTTGGGCATCTTTATATCGCACAAAACCAGGTCGTAGTCATCGTTCTTTATCTTTTCAAGACCGGCCTGCCCATCTTCGGCTTCTTCAACCTTGTAGGTATCATTTTCTTCAGAAAGTATCTTACCCAGCACGCGGCGAATGGCAGCTTCGTCTTCTATTATCAGTAT
>JAZKDS010000005.1:0-3607 GCA_040387455.1 Bacteroidota bacterium | reverse complement strand
TTTTGCAAGTACAGAGCTAAAGTAAATATCGCGAGCCAGCTCACTGCCACCTTTTTCGGCTATGGCCATAAAGTGCGATATAACCGCCTCATAATAATCGCCTACATGTATGGTGTTATAGGTGCTTTTTTCAACATCATTTTCATACTCAAAATCAGGATAATCAAAGCCTGTAAAGGCATAATAAGGCTTGCCGTTAAACTGAGGCAGTTTTGCCGCAAACTCCATTAGCCTGTCCGGTTTTTTTAACTGGTTAAGCACCCTGAAGCGTGTTACCAATGCATGCGCCATGTTCAGGAAAAATATACCTTTTTCGGTATCATTTTTAAGGCCCAACTTATCGGTTTCAATATTTACCTTACTCATATCCATCTCGTTAGAAAGATATGCAACGCCACCCTCTAATATCCGGTAATATGTATGTACTAAAAGGCGTTCGTCAACTTTTTGAGCCAACACTTCTTTAGCTATCTGTTCATCGGTTTTTTTGTTTAATGAATCATTCCTGCTGTGTTGCACTTCGGCAATAACATACCACATATGCAGTTCTTCGTTATCGGGCCTGTTTAAATATTTTGGTGTAAGCAGGCTTTTATCGCTTCCGTCTAAAAGGCCAAATGTTTCAACAATATGTTTTAGTTTAGGCGTAGAAAGCCCTTTAACCTTATCTAAAGCTTTATTGGTAGTATTAATACCGCCCGAGTATGCCTGAGATAACAACACCAAGTTTTTAAAGTCTTTATCGGCAAGTTTTACCTGTGCAAAAATATTGAATGAGGCTAACAATAATAGTACTGAAACTGAGGTTTTCATAATACGGATTTGGTTAACAAAAGTATATTTTAATTCGGATGCCGCAAGGCTTTACATCATATTGTTTACATTTGATAAAAAATAGTATACATTACAAAATGCCCCGCCTTTTTATGAAAAAGCTTTTTATACTTTTTATACTTTTTAGCAGTTTTGCGCATGCTCAACAGGAAGATGCCTGGGTATATTTTACAGACAAGCCCGATACGGATTACTATATGGCAAACCCGTTAGAAATGCTGAGCCAAAAAGCCCTTGACCGCCGTGCAAACCAGGGCATTGCATTAGATAATAAGGATGTGCCCATTCACCATGAATATGTTACCGGTATAGATGCTGCTACGGGCATTACTGTAATGGCAAAAAGCAAATGGCTAAATGCGGTACACGTGCGGGGCACACAGGCACAAATAAATGCACTGGAAAATCTTACTTATGTAAGTAATATAGATTTTGCCAACCATGCCCTTAACAACGGCCGGGTTATGCAGCCCTCTCAAACTACTGCAACACAAACCACACTCGAAAATTATAACTATGGCGCATCCGGAGAGCAGGTGCAAATGCTAAACGGCCATTTGCTGCACCAGCAGGGCTATACAGGTGATGGAATAACCATTGCCATTATGGATGCCGGTTTCCCGGGGGTAAATACTACCCAACCCTTTCAGCACTTAATAAACAATAACCTTATATTGGGAGGTCATAATTTTGTATCAAATTCTACTAATTTTTACACGGGTGGTAACCACGGTACAAGGGTATTATCTACCATTGCAGGAAATACCCCGAGCCAACTTGTAGGCAGCGCACCCGATGCTTTTTATTACCTGTTTATTACTGAAGATTATTTGAGCGAAAATCCCGTAGAAGAATCATATTGGGTAGAAGCCGCCGAAATGGCCGATAGCCTGGGTGTAGATATTATAAGCACATCATTAGGCTATTTTGATTATGATAATTCAGACTATAATTATACCTACAACGACCTTGATGGCGAAACGGCATTTATTACGCGCGGGGCAAATATTGCCTTTACACGCGGCATGTTCCTGGTAACATCGGCGGGTAACGAAGGTGCCACTGCTCAGCCTTATATAGGAGTTCCGGCCGACGCCATTAATACACTTACAGTAGGCGCTGTTGATGCTACAGAACAGTATGCTTACTTTAGCTCTATTGGGCCATCGGCAGATGGGCGCATCAAGCCCGATGTAATGGCTAAGGGCCTTGCCGCCGTAAATGCCGATACCGATGGTACCATAGGCACAGGCAATGGCACATCATTTTCGGCACCTATTTTAGCCGGTGTAGTAGCGTGCCTATGGCAGGCTGCTCCTGACAAAACCAACGCCCAACTGCTACAGATAGTTAAAGAATCGGCCGACAGGTATAATAATCCTAACGCACAATATGGCTATGGCATTCCTGATTTTTCTACAGCATTGCAGGCAGCGCTTGGACTAGAATATGCCGACCCCGATAAATTTATAGTATACCCTAACCCTACAACGGGTACAACCTATATTTTAAATGCAGGCAATAACGGTACCGTTACCCTATATAACAGTTTAGGCCAGCTGATATACAAACAGCAATTGGGCAATGGCAATGCACTAAACCTGCAAAACCTCCCTGCCGGATTTTATAGCTATGTTATACTATCGGGTAATAAAACACAATCAGGAAAATTAATTAAGCAGTAAGTCGTGAGCAATAAAATAACCCAACTCTTTAACATACAATATCCTATAATACAGGCCGGCATGATATGGGCCAGTGGCTGGAAACTGGCCAGCGCCGTGAGCAATGCAGGCGGCCTTGGCATAATTGGCGCAGGCTCTATGTATCCCGAAGTATTACGGGAACATATCCAGAAATGTAAAAAAGCCACTAATAAGCCTTTTGGCGTAAACGTGCCCATGTTATATCCTAACATCCAGGAGATAATGGATATTATTGTGGAAGAAGGTGTAAAAATTGTATTTACATCGGCGGGTAATCCTAAAACATGGACGGCTTTTTTAAAAGAAAAAGGTATTACTGTAGTGCATGTGGTGAGCAGCGTAAAGTTTGCCCTGAAATCGCAGGAAGCCGGTGTTGATGCCGTAGTAGCCGAAGGTTTTGAAGCCGGCGGGCACAACGGCCGTGAGGAAACTACCACCCTAACCCTTATACCTATGGTAAAAGAGCAGCTTACTGTACCCCTTATAGCTGCCGGTGGCATTGCTACAGGCCGTGGCATGCTGGCTGCTATGATACTGGGGGCAGATGGTGTACAGGTAGGAAGCCGTTTTGCTGCCAGCGTAGAATCATCAAGCCATGAAAAGTTTAAGCAGGCTATTGTTGAAGCACAGGATGGCGATACGCACGTTACCCTTAAGGAGCTTGCTCCGGTAAGACTCATCAAGAATAAGTTTTTTCATGATGTAGTGGCGCTTTATGCTACTGCCCCTACCCCCGATGACCTGAAGGCATTACTGGGCCGCGCACGTGCTAAAAAAGGTATGTTTGAAGGCGACCTTGAAGAAGGCGAACTGGAAATAGGCCAGATTGCCGGACTAATAGACAGCATTAAACCTGCTGCCGAGATTGTGCAGGAAATGATAGCTGAATTTGAGGCAGCGAAACGGGAGGCCGTGAATTTGTAGCTTATTTTTGGGAGATAAAAAAAATAGCAGCGGAGAACTCAATCTACTTGTGTAAGGCCGTACATAATAAAAAACACCCAACCGAAAAGCATTAGTGTATAAATTAGCAGTAAGAAACAGTGAGTGATTATATAAGGTTTCAT
>JAZKDS010000004.1:0-3077 GCA_040387455.1 Bacteroidota bacterium | reverse complement strand
GGTTATGGCTATAAACGTTACTACGGTTATGGCTATAAACGCAGCCCTGTAAGTACGCACTCTTTTAAAGAACCTATTCAGCAGCACTAACAGCAACGGATACAGCAGGTAAAACTGCCACTCTACCGAGAGCGACCACGTGTGCAAAAACAAATTGGTATCGGTAGACGGGTCAAAGTAAGAGGGCGCGTTACACCAGTAAAATATGTTAGATACAAACAGCACACTCGAAGCGCCGTTTTGAAGATTGGTGGTATAATCTGCCGGGAGGTAAAAAAAGAAGCACACTACCGTAACCACCGCCACTAAAAAAAGCAGGGCGGGCACAATGCGGTGCAGCCGCTTTTCAAAATAGGTACCAAAAGAGAACGTACCTTTTGCCACCTGGCCCATAACCACGCGGCTCATTAAATAGCCCGATATTACAAAAAACACATCTACCCCGGCAAAGCCGCCCTTAAAGGCCGTAAGCTTGTAATGAAACAACAGCACGCCCATAATGGCAATGGCACGTAAGCCATTAATATCATACCGGAATGCTTTAGGGTTGGGTTGCATTATTTTATACGCAGGTTTTGCAGCTGCTCAAGGCTGCCGTTATATATGTTTACATCTATGCTGCCGGCTATACCCTTTACAGATGCTTTATCGGTAAACTGCCAAAACAGCCACTCCGGCCTTATCTCATCTTCAAAAAAGCTGTAGTTGGCAATCCAGAGGTTGTAGCCTTTAAATTCTTTTTTAAGGAAATCAGTATAAAAGCTTTCGCCGCTGTATATAATGGGGCGCACACCATAGTGTTTTTCTACTTTGTTAAGCCAGCGCTTCAGGCCGCTTTTAAGGCTGTCCATGCTTTGGGCCTTTGGTATTTTTTCGATGTCTAAAACAGGAGGCAGGTCGCCTTTGCGTAGTTTTACATTTTTAATAAAATTTTCGGCCTGCTTAACCGAGTTTTCGTTGGGCCTGTAGTAGTGGTAGGCGCCACAAATAAATCCGCCGTCTTTGGCATTTGCCCAGTTACGGTCAAATTCGGCATCGGTAGTGTTGTAGCCTGCGGTAGCGCGTATAAACACAAAATCGAGCGGAAACTCGCCCTTGGTACGGTCTACCCCGCCCCAGTTGATGCGGCCCTGGTAGTGCGATACATCCAGCCCAAAAACTTTGTCTTTATGGCGGCTTACAATTTCATAAATACGGAGGTCGGCTATTTTGCGCTCTTCCTTGGTTAAAGCCTCAATGCGCTTGTTGGTTTTAAAACCCAGGTAGTATAAAAAACCGTGGCGGTAGCGGTAGCCCGCTGCCACAATAAACGATATAAACAACAGCAGGAAAGAGTACCGGAGTATCTTCCAGGTAGTAAGGTTGCCCGATTTTTTTGATGAAGGCCTTTTGCGCACGCCTTTTTTATGCGGTGCGGCAGGCTTTTTAGCAGCGGTTTTTTTTAGTGCCTGGCGGCTCATGGCTTATGCCCTTGATTTAGCTGTTGCAGCGCTTAGCACAACATAAAACAATATGATAACAGGTATAGCCGTATACTGCAAAAGTGCCAGCAATACCGCAGATATTACTAAAAACACCACCTGTATTTTATTAGTCTCCCAGTTAAAGTACTTTATCTTTAACGAAAAAAGACGCACCTCACTGTTAAGCATAAAGGCGCTAAGCAGGCTTATGCCTACCAGTACAAACGGGTTGCTAAGGGCGTCAAACAGCCATCCGTTGCCATCACTAAGGCTTTGTATAACGGCAAGGCTCATTATAAAAAGGGCGTTGGCAGGTGTAGGCAGGCCTATAAAAGATTCGGTTTGGCGGGTATCTACATTAAATTTGGCAAGCCTGTAGCAAGAGGCCAGCGTAATTATAAATCCGGCAAAAGGCAGTAGCCCCAGGTAAAGGTTATCTTCCTGAAGGTTCATTTCCTGCTGATAATCGGCAATGCCGCTCAGCATCTGGTACATAACCAGGCCGGGCACCACACCACTGGTAACCATATCGGCCAGCGAGTCAAGCTGCAGGCCTATAGGGCTTTGTGCTTTAAGTACACGCGCTGCAAATCCGTCCCAAAAATCAAAGAAAATACCAATGGCTACCCACATAAAGGCATATTGGTAATTTGTATTAAACGCATAAATAAGGGCAATAAGGCCCGATGCAAGGTTTAACAGGGTAATAATGTTTGGCACGTGTCTTTTAAACGCCATAGCTGCTTTTTTTTAATAGCGCAAAGTTAACACAATAAGTTAATAGAAATAGAGTTTAGTAATTGAGATTTTTATATAATATTTGCACAAAATAACAGCATTGAGAAAGTTACTTTTCATTTTTATATTCTCCCTACCTATTGCAGCGTTTAGCCAGGCCGTTAGAAAGTACTCTAATGAGTTTATGAGTATTGGCGTAGATGCCGCAGCATTGGGCATGAGCAATGCCGTTACTGCCAGCACTGCCGATGTAAATTCGGGCTACTGGAACCCTGCAGGCCTGCTTGCCGTTAAAGATAACCAGTTATCATTAATGCACGCCAGCTATTTTGCAAACATTGCCCAGTATGATTATGCCGCTTTTGCCATGCCTATAGACAGCCGCAGCGCCTTTGGCATCTCGGTTATCCGTTTTGGGGTAGATGACATATTAAATACCACACAACTTATAGACAGCGAAGGCAATATAGACTACAACCGTATAAGCCTGTTTTCTGCCGCCGATTATGGCGTTACCCTAAGTTATGCGCGTTCTATGCCGCTGGACGGCTTTAATTATGGCATCAGCGCCAAGGTGATACGCCGCGTTATTGGCGAATTTGCCGATTCATGGGGCTTTGGGTTTGACATAGGCCTGCAGTACCAAACCAAAAACGAATGGAAATTTGGCCTTATGTTGCGCGATATTTCTACCACGTATAATGTATGGAACATTAATGAGGAAGAATATGCCAAGGTAAGCAATGCCATACCGGGCCAAAACCAGGAATTGCCCGAAACCACCGAGATTACCCTGCCTAAAGCACAACTTGGTTTTTCTAAAAAAATTGAATTTCATGGCGATTACAGCCTTTTGGCCGCCTTTAACATGAACAT
>JAZKDS010000003.1:0-8938 GCA_040387455.1 Bacteroidota bacterium | reverse complement strand
TTAAGCGGCTCCGGGTTATGCGGAAACTGTCCGTTAGGCTCGCAGTACAGGCGCACCACTTCCACCCCCATTTGCTCAAGCAGTTTCGGGATAATGATGCCACCCGACGAGTTAACGCCGTCTACCACCACTTTGTATTTTTTCTGCTTTACCATGTCGGCATCCACAAGGGGTAAATCCAGTACCTCATCTATATGGATATCCATATAGGCATCGTTGATGGTTATTTCGCCAAGGCTGTCCACATCGGCAAAATCAAAGGCTTCGAATTGAGCTAATAATAGAATTTTCGCGCCATCATCTCCGCTCAAAAATTCGCCTTTTTCGTTAAGCAGTTTCAGCGCGTTCCATTGTTTTGGGTTGTGGCTGGCGGTTAAAATGATTCCCCCATCAGCTTTTTCCATCGGTACGGCTATCTCAACCGTAGGGGTTGTAGAAAGGCCAAGATCAATCACGTTGATACCCAAACCCACCAGCGTATTGGCCACAAGGGTATGAATCATGGGCCCGCTGATGCGCGCGTCGCGGCCTATAACCACGGTTAATATATCTTTATTTGAGTTGTTTTTAAGGAAGGTTCCGTAGGCAGCGGCAAATTTTACGGCATCTACAGGGGTCAGGTTATCGCCGGTTGTGCCACCTATGGTGCCGCGGATGCCTGATATGGATTTGATTAATGTCATTTAGGTCGTTTTTTTTTGTGAAACAAAGATACGGGGTTTGGATTTTTCGATTGTTGGATTTTTCGATTATTCGAAATTGGAATGGAAATGGAACGCGGATGATACGGATTGAGCGGATGAGCGCAGATTTTTTAGCATGAGCGAATATTCCCTTCTTCAGGGGCGAAATACCGCATGGGTAAAGCTTAACCTGAAACTTTAAACCTGAAACTTTAACTTTTAAAGATTGAACAATTAGTATTATCTTAGGGCTATGAATTTTTTGGCACACATATACCTCTCCGGAGACAACGACGATATTAAGATTGGCAATTTTATAGCCGATGGCATACATGGCAAACCAGACGAATTTTCGCCGGGTGTGCAAAAAGGCATCATGATTCATCGGGCTATTGATACCTATACCGATGCCCACCCCATATTTAGGCAGGGCACTAAACGCCTGCATGCCAACTACCACCACTATGCGGGGGTTATTATGGATATTTTTTACGACCACTTTTTGGCAAAAAACTGGGCACACTACCACACGCAGCCGTTGAAAGAATTTTCCACCGACTTTTATACCCTGCTGGAACACAATTATGATACCCTGCCACCCCGCAGCCAGGGTATGCTGCCGCACATGATGGCCCATAACTGGCTGCTGAGCTATGCCTCTTTAGAGGGTATAGCCCGAACGCTGACACAAATGGACCACCGTACAAAAAAAATATCGGGTATGACCCATGCCATACACGAACTGCAGGAGTTCTATATCGAATTTGAGCAGGAATTCACCACTTTTTTTGAGGATATGCGGAGATTTGTAAGCCAAAAAATAGCGGAGGTATAATGAGCTTTATACACGACCTACAAAAAGGATACTCTGAAAATGCCGCGCCCAATAATGCCGTGGCGATGGAAAAGTATATGAAAAACCACTTTACATTCCATGGACTTAAAACTGAGGCGCGCCGTAAAATACACAAGGAAGCTTTAGAACAAAACAAGCAGGAGGTTAAAGCCAATGCCCGTGAGCTTGCTTTAGAGCTCTACCAAAAAACAGAACGCGAATACCACTACAGCGCCATCGAGATTTTGATGAAAAAACTTAAAAAGGCCTTCAGGCTGGAGGATATTACCCTGATTGAGCACCTGCTGGTTACTCACTCCTGGTGGGATAGTGTAGATACCATTTCTAAATACCTGCTGGGTGGTTATTTGCAGCAGTTTCCGCAAGAAAGAGAAAATATTTTGGCACAGTTTTCAAATTCAGAAAACATGTGGCTCAACCGTAGTGTTATACTTTTTCAGCTGGGGTACAAAAAAGAAACGGATGTTGCATTGCTATTCAGTGTGTGCGAAAAGCACCGACACTCAAAGGAATTTTTTATCCAGAAAGCTATAGGCTGGGCACTGCGCGAATATGCAAAAACCAACCCGCGAGCCGTTAAAGACTTTGTTGAAAATGCAAATTTGAAACCCTTAAGTACCCGCGAAGCCTTAAAAAATTTGTAAAATGCGCCTAAAAATTTCACTAAATGAAGTAACTTAGCCATTTATTGCAAATTCTAAAATTTTACTACCAAAATGCCCAAACGCATTTCTTCCAGGATCCGGCTATGGTTCAGGCACAACCTTGCCCGGCTCGAAGCATTTTTCTTTTTACTTAAAAGCCTTTTATCCGAAAGGCACTTTATATACCTGTCCTGTATTATTGTAGCCATATCTACAGCTTTTGCTGTAATTGTGCTAAAAAACTTTGCCCACTACGTTTTTGTGGGCGCCAATATTGTTAACGGCTGGCTAAAGCTGCCCTACATTAACAGTATACTGCCCGTTGTGGGTATTTTGCTCACCGTGCTTGTTATTAAAAAAGTACTTGATAACAGGCTTGAAAAAGGCAGCAGCCGCATACTGGTGGCCGTGGCAAAAAAAGGCGGCATTATGCCCAGAAAGCAGATGTATGCCCAGATAATAACCAGCTCGCTTACCGTAGGCCTGGGTGGCTCGGCAGGGCTTGAGAGCCCCATAACCATTACCGGTGCGGCCTTTGGGTCTAACTTTGCACGTAAGTATAAACTGCACCGCAAAGACCGTATTTTACTGCTTGCCTGTGGTGTGGCAGCGGGTATTGCTGCCGCGTTTAACGCGCCCATTGCCGGTGTGTTGTTTGCCATTGAAGTTATATTAACCGATGTTACCATTTCTGCATTTATACCCATTATGATATCGGCGGCTACAGGCGCGCTTGTATCAACCATTGTGCTTAATGAAGAGGTGTTGCTATCCTTTAAGCAAAAACAGGAATTTGACTACCATAACCTTGCTTATTATGTTCTGCTGGGTATACTGGCCGGGTTTGTATCATTATACCACGCCAAAACATTCCAGAGGGTTGAGGCACATTTTCATAATTTAAGGCTTAAGGGCTACCGCAAGGCGCTTTATGGTGCTATTCCGTTAGCGTTGCTTATATTTTTAGTTCCTACGCTTTTTGGCGAAGGCTATGAAACTATTAAAATACTGAGCAGTGATAACGCGAAAGAATTATTAGACAATACCCTGCTTGAAAACTTTAGGGATAACGGCTGGGTAGTGCTGCTTTTTGTGGGCGGCACTATGCTGCTTAAGGCTTATGCTACGGGGCTTACACTGGCCAGTGGCGGTAATGGTGGTAACTTTGCACCGTCGTTATTTGTAGGGTCTTACCTGGGCTTTTTTGTGGCCAAATTTTTTACCCTTATTGGCTTTAGTAAAGACTTGCCTATTGGCAATTTTACCATTGTGGGGATGGCGGGTATTTTGAGCGGACTGTTTCACGCGCCACTTACAGCCATCTTCCTTATTGGTGAAATTACCGGCGGCTACAACCTTATGGTACCGTTGATGATTGTATCGTCTATAAGTTTTGCAGTGTCTAAACAGTTTGAAACGCATAGTATGGATGTAAAAGCACTGGCAGATAAAGGCCAGGTGTTTACCGCCAACAAAGACCGTAATATACTGGGCGGCATTGATGTTATGGAGGTTATCAGTACCGATATCCCTACCCTTTTACCTACTGATAAACCCGATGATGTGGTGGCGCTGCTTGCCGGTACTAACCATTCGCACTTTGCGGTAATTGATGACCGAAAGCGCCTGCTGGGTATTGTTGACTTTAATAATGTGAGGGCAACAGTTTTTAGCGCTTTTAAAATTAAGTATACCAAAATGGAAGAGCTGATGACGCAGCCGCCCGAAGTGGTTTCGGTTGAGGATTCGGTAGAAATGATTATGGATAAGTTTGACCTGGCACACACCTCTTACCTGCCTATATTAAAAGATGACCGTTTTTATGGCTTTATTTATAAAGAAAAGGTGCTGGAGGCGTATAGGGAGAAATTGAAAGAGATGGTTATTGAGTAGAAATTAGAGGTCAGAAATTAGATTGAGCTCCACTCATTAGCAATGACCACACATAAAGAAAGACTTCAAACTTCAGGATAAAAAAAACGCGATGAATATTCATCGCGTTTTTTTTATAGGGTATCAATAATCAATAGAAAACAACCAATTATTTCAGCCTGATTTCAAACATCTTATCCCAGTTTTTACCGGTAATAAAAATGGTTTTTGTTTTAGGGTTGTAGGCAATGCCGTTAAGTACATCAAGCTCCGGGTGCTGGGTAACCTTCTTTTTAAGCTCTGTAAGATTGATAACCGCCTCTACAGATCCTGTTGCAGGATCAATAATAGCAACGGCATCGGTTTGGTAAATGTTAGCATACAATTTTCCTTCTATCCACTCCAGCTCATTAATTTCCTTTACCTTATTGTTAGTGCTGTATACATTTATATAATCAACCTCTTTAAGCGTTTCAGGATCCAGCTTATACACTTTTTCGGTACCGTCGCTTTGGTACAGGTAGGTACCATCGTGCGTAAGCCCCCAGCCCTGTATGCCTTTAGAATAAGTGAAATCTTTTTCTTTTTTCATGCTTCCGGCATTGTATATAAACCCGGTATTTTCTTTCCAGGTTAACTGATAAATTTTGTTGTTGAATATGGTAATGCCTTCGCCAAAATACTTACCGTCAAGCATTACCTCTTTATAGACCTTACCTGTTTTATAATCTACTTTACGCAGCTTGCTCTTGCCATACTGGCCCGTACCTTCTACAAGGGTATCGTGGTAAAACTCCAGCCCCTGGGTATAGCTGGTAATGTCGTGCGGATAGGTATTTACAATTTGGTAATCGTTTATAACTTTAGGCTGGATGCTGCTTACAAGCTCAACACGCGTGGAAGCTTCGGCTGTGCCACCGTCATAATTTACAACTGCTTTTATATTCTGGTACCCCAGCTTAAGGCCGTTTAATGGTGCATTGTACACCGCATTGCCTTTTGATGAACCTATTTTTTTATCGTTAAGATAATAATCAACCGATGTTACAGCCGTATTATCGGCATCTTTTACGCTCAAAGGCACCGTTTCGCCGTTATGATATTGCCCATTTAGGTTTGTGGCATCAATATTAAATAAAATTTCTTTATCGTTACAGGCAGTTAAAGAGGTGGCCAAGGCTATGGCAACCAAAAGGTTATATGCTTTCATGTGGTTTTTAAAAATGATATGGCAATATACAACGGTATTTTATATTGGGCAATGGCTTGCAAAAATTAGAAATGGTTGTATATTTGCAACGGCAAGTCCTACACGACCAGCTCCTGCAGACTCCTCCAGGGTGGGAACACAGCAAAGGTATGTGGTTGAGCGGTGCGATGTAGATCGCTTGCCATTTTTTTCTTTTTTTACATGACATCTCCGTAAGGGGATTTTTTTGTTTTAGCCCCTCCCCAATGTTATAGAGCCTTTTGCCTTGATAAGCCAAACTTAACCCCAAGGGCTGTAAATACATTATTTACATCATCAAAATTTTTACCTACCGATGCTACTGCAACTATACCGGGCATAATCTGGTAATTTGCAACAAGGGCAAGCCGGTCATAATTTGTTTTAAGGGTAGTATCCCAACGGTACACATATTCCAGCTGCAAGTCAAAATTTTTGCCCTGCTTTGAAATACTACCCCCCGCATCTACAAATGAGCTCTCATTAGGGAACTGATTGCCAAACTGGCGGCTGTACCTGCCTAACACCACTACGTCTAAAGGAAAATCTTTAGGCGTATGCCTAATGTTTAGCCAAGCGCCGAGCTTGTTGCCCGCAAGACCACTGTTTTCTGACGACTGCCCGGAGTATGCACCTGCCAGCTCAACATTCCATTTTATTTTTCCACGTTCTTCGCTAAGCAGTTTAACAAGCCTGTTAACTTCATCCATATTTATATCTTTCGGATCCATAACCGCCAGTTCAATAGCTATTAAACCCTCAATATTGGTTAGTGCCGCTACATCAGCATACTGCCTAAACAACTGCACCCTGAAGCCTACTGATATATTTGTAGTATCGCTGCTCTTACTTGTTGCTGCCGATAATGCAAAGGTTTGCCAAAATGGCTTGCTGTTATTTATATCATTTTGAAAGGTATACGTCGGCTGGTCAAACAACCAATAAGGTGTAAACTCTATTGCCCCGCTGCCTTCCCACACATTTATCAGGCTTATTGCTACGGCCTTGGGATTAGTAGGTTTTTCTATATTAGCCGGTGATTCATCCAGCAATACAAATGCCGGTGAACTGGGCAAGCTTAATTCCTCCAGCGTAGGTATTTCAATCTGGGCTTTGGCCGTATGCAGGGCAAACAAGGCTATAATAAGTAATTTGTATTTCATGATGTGAAATTTATATGGGTTCTAAAAGAAAAAATATCGCCCTCATTATCAACACTATCGCTTAAAGTAAAAGTAACCGGGTCGCAGTTATGAAAATAATAAGTAACTACAACCCCATTAGTTTGAGGGTTTACATCAATTATATTAGTAAACAGGTCAAGGTTTCTGCCTGAAATTTCGTGTCCATAGCCCAGGTAAAGATTTTGAATAATACCTTTACCTAAATTGCCATCTGTATCGTTCCATTTTACAAGGGTACCCCCTATCTGGGCATTGCCTATGGTTATGGTAAGGTACACCTTAGCTTCAGGATTTAAAATCCTGACAGATTTTGTGGTTGTTTTTGATTTTGACATAATTAAAAAGTTTATGATTAATACTTAGACTAATGTAAACCACTGTATATCAACAAAAAATACCCATCAATGAGTATTTTTTCTTTATGTAATCAATATGTTTATCCGCGCATCAGGTAAATAATTAATACTATTTTTGCCCCTTATTATATATACATGCAAAAAGTAATATTTATAACCGGTGCCTCTTCGGGTATTGGAAAGGCAACAGGCGAATTTTTAGTAGAAAAAGGCTATATCGTTTATGGTACCAGCCGTAACCCTGAGAAAGTTTCGGGTTCAAAGTTTCCGCTGGTAGCGCTTGATGTGCGCGATGCCTATAGTATAAAAGCAGCCGTAGCAAAGGTTATTGCCGAAGCCGGAACTATAGATGTACTGGTTAACAATGCCGGTGTAGGCATTACGGGCCCACTGGAGGAAATACCTGCCGAAGAAATAAAAAACAACTTTGAAACCAATCTTTTTGGCCCCATAGAAGTTATGAAGGCCGTGCTGCCGCACATGCGCACGCAAAAGAGCGGACTGATAATTAATGTTACCTCTATTGCCGGTTATATGGGACTGCCCTACCGCAGCGTATATTCGGCATCAAAAGGTGCGCTGGAGCTTATTACCGAGGCCCTGCGTATGGAGGTAAAAGGCTTTGGCATTACCATAAGCAGCGTAGCACCAGGCGATTTTGCCACTAATATTGCGGCAGGCCGCTACCATGCACCCGTGGTTAAAGGCAGTGCTTATGAAACCGTTTATGGCGGCGTACTGGCTACCATGAACGACCATGTAGATGCCGGAAGCAACCCCACACAAATGGCTGAAGCCGTGTATGCTATAATGAAGACTCCTAACCCCAATGTGCATTATAAGGTGGGCGTATTTATGCAAAAGTTCAGTATTGTGCTTAAAAGGATTTTACCGGATAAAGTATATGAAAAAATGCTGATGAACCATTATAAATTGTAGTTTTGCACCAAATTTTAAGACAAACAAAATAACACACAACCATGAAATTTTTTATTGATACAGCAAACCTTGCCCAGATTAAAGAAGCCCAGGAACTTGGCGTTTTAGATGGCGTTACTACTAACCCATCGCTTATGGCTAAAGAAGGCATTACCGGTGTTGATAACATCCTGAAGCATTATGTAGACATTTGCAATATTACCGATGGCGATGTAAGTGCCGAAGTTATTGCTACAGATTATGAAGGTATGATTAAGGAAGGTGAAGAACTTGCTGAGCTACATGAGCGTATTGTGGTAAAACTACCTATGACTAAAAATGGTGTTAAAGCTTGTAAATTTTTTAGTGACAGGGGTATTAAAACCAATGTAACACTTGTATTCTCTGCAGGGCAGGCTCTGCTTGCTGCTAAAGCGGGTGCTACTTTTGTATCGCCGTTTATTGGCCGCCTTGATGATATTTCTACAGATGGTCTTAACCTGATCCAGGAAATACGCGAGATTTATGACAACTATGGTTATGAAACCGAAATACTTGCTGCATCTGTGCGCCACACTATGCACATTGTTAACTGTGCTAAAATAGGTGCCGATGTTATTACAGGCCCACTTAGTGCTATTGAAGGTCTGCTTAAGCACCCACTTACTGACCTGGGGCTTGCGCAGTTTTTAGCTGACTACGAAAAAGGGAACAAATAATTATTGAAAGTTTTGAGTTGAGGGGTCAAAGTTTTGGAAAACTCAGGTACGCCGAAGTAATCTTATAACGGAATTCTTTTCTCAAAATCAAAAAAGATCAAAACCTTTTGACATTTATAAATTAAAACCGGAAGTTAGCTTCCGGTTTTTTTTTGTGGGAATTTTTCACCTCACAAACCTGAAAGATCTTTAACCAATTTCAAATTCCAAAAGTGAAATATTAAGCATTTTTCGGCAAACTATTGTCTAAATTGTGTACCCTAATTTTTTTGTGAAAATAGGCGATTCTGAGTTCCGAAAGTGAAGAATTAAACACTTTTTGACACAATATTGTAGTAAAATTCTTAAACAAAAAACTCGTCTATCATGCACTTATTTATAAGTGCCCCTACCTTGTTACCCGATGCCACTGCATGGGCTATCGACCTGAACAGTGATAGCGAATATTCTTACTTCTATCCTGGTGTTAACGCATCGG
>JAZKDS010000002.1:1269-1615 GCA_040387455.1 Bacteroidota bacterium | reverse complement strand
GTTAGTTACATATTCTACTTGAATGGTTACCGTAGGTTCATCTATGGTTTCATACAAGGGTTCTTCAAACGGTGCGTTGATGTGTATCGGCCCTTTTTTAAATCGTGCCACAGCAATGGCTTCATTAATAAGCGCATCATTTTCAGCAGAAGCATCCTCATGCAGGTTGGCATTAAAAAGTATGTGGTTTGCATACACGTTTTCCTGGCGGATGGTTTGCCCATCGCCTATATCTATCTTATCGTGCGGCCTGTCGGCAGAAATAACAATAAGCGGAATTTGGCTGTAGATGGCCTCGGCAACTGCCGGATAATAATTAAGCAATGCCGAACCCGAAGTACAAACC
>JAZKDS010000002.1:0-1239 GCA_040387455.1 Bacteroidota bacterium | reverse complement strand
ACAGGCTTTTGAAGCTGCTGCGCCATGCCTGTAGCAAAAAATGCTGCACAACGTTCGTCAGCAATACTATAGCAATTAAATTCAGGGTTATTGGCAAAGCCAATGGTTAAGGGTGCATTGCGCGATCCCGGAGAAATAACAATATCAGTAATGCCTTTAGACAGGCATATTTGTATGATGCTCTGTGCTAAAGGAATTTTAGGATAAATCATGCGTCAAAAAAGTTTAGGGTTCAGGGTTTTGAATTAGGGGTTTGAACCCAAAACCCGGAACTCTTAACACAAAATTGCGGTAGTGGATTATTCAGCCGTAATCCAGCTTATAACCTCAGGATCATTTGGCAATATTTTAGGGCCTAATACTTTTACAAGTTCACCCTGAGCATTGATAAGGTATTTCTGGAAGTTCCACTGTACCTCACTGTCTTCAATGCCGTTTTTGCTTTTTTCAGTAAGAAATTTATACACAGGTGCCATGTCATATCCTTTAACAGAGACCTTTTCCATCATAGGGAAAGTAACACCATAGTTCTTTTCGCAAAAAGTAGCAATCTCTTCATTAGTGCCCGGCTCCTGCTCTGCAAAGTTGTTTGCAGGAAAACCCACAATTACAAAGTTATCTTTACCATATTGCTTATAAAGCGCCTCAAGCTCTTTATACTGTGGTGTAAGCCCGCATTTAGATGCAGTATTAACAACCATTACCTTTTTGCCCTTTAGAGTAGAAAAGTCAAAATCTTTACCACTAATATCTTTTACCTTAAACTGGTATATTGTTTCTTTTGCCATAGGTCTAGTTTTTTCAGCTGTATCAGCCTGGGCTATTTCAGGATTATTCTCTTTATTTTGGCAACTGCCTAAAAGCATAAGGCTACAAGCCAGTATTGCTATATTTTTCATTTGTTTTTTATTTAGATAAAGATACAAAAAATTACTTCTTTTTAAGATGCTTATTATATTGAACATAGGCAAAACCACCCAAAATAGCTCCGCCCAGTGCCATGTAATAGAAATGGGTTGGTGTACGGATTTCTCCACTAGCATAACTGTGCAGTCCGGTAAGATAAAAGTTTACACCAAAATACGTCATTAGCACCGATGCAAATGCAAAAATACTAAAGAAGTTAAATATCCAGGTACCGCGCAATGCCGGCACAAAACGCATGTGTATAACAAACGCATATATCATAATACTTACCAGCGCCCATGTTTCTTTAGGATCCCAGCCCCAGTAGCGGCC
>JAZKDS010000001.1:0-12641 GCA_040387455.1 Bacteroidota bacterium | reverse complement strand
GCATCCGGGGCAATACTAAAGTTATTTAAAGATGTATCTGTCTGTCCTGCAGGCATATCGTCATACGTAAACGGAGCCGCATTAAGGTCAGATGCGCCAATACTTATACGCAGGTAACTCACGCCAATGCCATTAGCACTAAACAGGTCGTTAAGTAATTCCTGCTTTTTTGCTGCTGCCAAAGTGTTGATTACCTGAACGCTACCGCCGGTAAGGGTGTAGCCAAAGCCATCGACTGTTTGGTAGGTAGTGGCATCGCTTACTTCAATAGTATTGTAAGAATTTGTTGTAGTTCCAAAGTCAAGAATGGTGCTTTGCAGAGACAGTTTAGCGCTTTGGTCGCCGGTAGTTTTGTAAAAGTTAACCTCGTTAACCCCGGGGTTAGTAGGGTTGGTTGGGTTTTCGGGTTCGGCCGGGCTGCCGCCACCATCAGAAGATGAGCAGTTGTATTGCATTGATAATAATGCAGTTATGCTCAGGATTGAAACAATTTTTCTCATTTGGGTTGAATTATAATGTGGTAAAATTATTCGATTATTTAGGAAATGAATAGTAAATACGTAAATTTAACAGAATTGGGATGCTTCAATTAAATTTTCTAATTTTATGCCGTAATCCAAAACACAATCCCTTTGCACAACGACCTCCTTATAATACTCGGGCTTTTATTTGTTGTAATAATGCTGGTAATGCTGGCACGCCATATTAAGGTAGCCTACCCTATTTTTTTAGTGGTGGCGGGGCTTGGCATCAGCTTTATACCCGGCATACCCCTTATAAAACTTGACCCCGATGTAATATTCGTTATCTTTTTGCCGCCGCTGTTGTATGAGGCCGCCTGGTACACCAGCTGGAAGGATTTCTGGAAATGGAAACGTCCTATTGCGCTGTTAGCCTTCGGGTTAGTGTTTTTTACCAGCATGATTGTGGCCTACACCTCCTCTGCGCTCATACCCGGTTTTACCCTTGCGCTGGGCTTTTTACTTGGGGGTATAATCTCACCACCCGATGCTGTGGCCGCAGCCACTGTGCTTAAGGGACTTAGCGTTCCAAAACGTTTAATGACCATACTGGAAGGCGAGAGTTTAGTTAACGATGCCTCCTCATTAATAGTGTTCAGGTTTGCCCTGGCAGCCGTAATTTCGGGTACTTTTTCAATGCATGTAGCTGTAGGCCAGTTCTTTATATCGGCAGGTATGGGCATGGTTACAGGGCTTGCCATTTCATATGTTATGTACCTTATCCACAAGCATTTACCTACCACGCCCGCCATGGATGCTACTCTTAGTGTAATGGCACCCTATATCATCTTTTTGGCGGCAGAACACTTCCATTTTTCAGGTGTAATAGGCGTAGTATCAGGCGGTTTGTTTATTTCGTATCGCACGCATGAAACCTTTAAGTCGGGCGAAACCAAGATCAATATGCTGGGCGTATGGACCACGGGCATCTTTATAATGAATGCCATGGTATTCATCCTTATAGGCCTCGAGCTGCCCGAAATAATTGCCGGCCTGGGCGATTATTCTGTTGTTGAAGCGGTTAAGTATGGCTTGATAATCAGTGCTATAACTATCGTTTTACGCTTTGTTTGGGTATATCCTTCAACGCACATACCGCGCATGCTGTTTGCTAAAGTGCGCGAAGAAGCTAACCCCGGCTGGAAGGGCCCTCTGCTGGTTAGCGTAGCCGGAATGCGTGGCGTGGTATCTTTGGCTACAGCCCTGTCGATACCGGTTATGATGACTGAAACTGAGGCTTTTCCGTTGCGTAACCTCATTATCTTTATCACTTTTGTGGTGATATTTGTAACCCTCGTGGTGCAGGGGCTTAGCCTGCCTTTTATTGTTAAGTGGGTTAAATTCAATGATTTAGATGAGCAGGTGCCACCCGCACAGGAGCAGGCCGGCATACGCCTGAGGCTAAATACCGCGGCGCTGACCTACCTTGAACAACGCTATCCTTTTGAAGTGGCTGATAATGAGTTTGTTGAGATGTATAAAGAAGAGTTGCAAAATGACATTGTAACCACGCGCCAAAAGCTCGATTCTATGGAGTGTGACGACTGCGAACGTATTGAAATTGAGGAGTATGCACAGGTATTACACGATGTTTATAAGGTGCAACGCCAGGAACTTTTCAAGCTTAGAAAAGAGAAATTTTTTAGTGATGAGGCCATCCGCCACATGGAAATACAGCTCGACCTTGACGAAACTAAAATCAGCAGCCACGACCACTAATTTTTACAGATTTTTTTTTCTTTTTAGATACTAAAAGTGCTTAATATTTCACTTTCGGATTTCAGAATCGGCTTTTTTTTTGCACTAAAAACAGGTGTAATTTACACCCCGTATATTGCGTTTTGTTTTGATAAGGGCAAAAGATATTATTTTTAATATTTCACTTTCTGTCAAAACAAAACGCGGGGTGTTTTTTACGATATATCGTAAAAAATCAAAATTGTGGTACTTACGCTTTCGTAAAAATGGTGCTGGCCGTATGTCCTCCAAAACCAAAAGTATTGTTCAGCACATACTTCAGGTCACTTTTTTGGGCGGTGCCTATAACAAGGTTCAACGCCGCCGGAATGGCCGGGTCAATCCGGGTGGTATTTATGGTGGGCGGTATAATACCATCGCGTAACGCCATTACGCTAATAATGCTCTCAATGGCACCCGCTGCACCCAGTAAATGCCCCGTCATGCTCTTGGTGGCGCTTATGGGCACAGCAATCCCTTTAAAAACCGTGTCAACCGCTATCAGCTCGCTCACATCGCCCAGCGGGGTAGAGGTGGCATGGGCGTTAATGTAACTGATGTCCTTTGGCATAAGCCCGGCATCAGTCAATGCGCGCTGCATACCCAGTGCCGCCCCAATACCGTCGGGTGGGGTGCCGGTAAGGTGGTAGGCATCGGCAGCCATGCCAC
This sequence comes from Bacteroidota bacterium, assembly GCA_040387455.1. Lineage (GTDB taxonomy): Bacteria > Bacteroidota > Bacteroidia > Flavobacteriales > Flavobacteriaceae > Flavobacterium. The sequence goes on along the minus strand of JAZKDS010000001.1, from coordinate 9,714 downwards.
CGCCCACAATCTCGGCATAAATGGTAGCGCCACGCGCCACGGCATGGTCATAGTCTTCTAAAATAAGGGCGCCGGCACCTTCTCCGGCCACAAAGCCATCTCGCGTAGGGTCAAACGGGCGGCTGGCACCCTGTGGGTCGTCATTACGTTTAGACAACGCGTGCGAAGCATTAAACCCGCCAATGCTGGACGGCGTTAGGGCGGCCTCGCTGCCACCGGCTATCATAATGCTGGCCTTGCCCAGGCGAATGGTGTCAAACGCGGCAATAATGGCTGTATTGCTCGAGGCACATGCCGATACAGTGGCATAGTTAGGCCCGTGCAGCCCATGGCGGATGGATATGGCACCCGCAGCAATATCAACTATCATCTTCGGGATAAAAAACGGATTAAAGCGTGGTGTGCCATCACCGGCATGAAACTCCTGCAACTGCTCCTCAAACGTACCTATACCACCATTACCCGATGCCCATATTACCCCCACATCAAAACGTTCCTGCTGTGGCATGGCGGCAAAATCAAGCCCGGCATCGGCAATGGCCTCTTCGGTGGCGGCAATGGCATATTGTGTAAACAGGTCGTACTTGCGGGCCTCCTTGCGGTCAAAATATTTTTCGGGTTCAAAACCCTTTACCTCACAGGCAAAATGGGTCTTGAATTTGGTGGTATCAAATTTTGTAATGGGCCCCGCGCCGCTTTTCCCGGCAATAATATTGGTCCAAAACTCTTTTACGGTATTGCCCAGTGGCGTTATGGCCCCCAGGCCGGTTATGGCTACTCTTTTCATTTTATTTCGGTTCTAAGCATGTTGGTATATCCTTTTGCCAATAATTTTGTTTTATCGTGGTTCCATACATCACACTGGGCGTTAACCACCTGGCGGCCTTTTTTAATCAGTAGTGTTTCTGCAATTACCACATCGCCTTCTTTGGCCGCAGCAAAATAATCTATCGCTAAATTGATGGTGACATTAAAAACCGGTTCGCCATACATAATAAGTGTGGCGCCTATGGCATCGTCTATCATGGCGGCAGTTATCCCCCCGTGCAGTGTGCCAAACGGGTTGGTCATTTCTTTACGGATGGTATGCTTAAACGCCAGGCTGCCTTCTTCTACCTTTAGCATTACCGGCCGTAGCCAGTTCATAAACGGCGATGGGCTGTTTACCACCTCTTTACCTATAAATTGCCTTAAAAACTGTGCTTCTTTTGTATCCACGGTCCTGTTATTTTAAATGATGTATTCTAAATTTTACGTCAATATACCAAACGGTATATTTTAAATTTTAATAAGTTATACCAATTGGTATAATGTTATTTTCTTTTTAAATCTTTAATCATGCTGCGCAGCATTACCAGGGCTGCATCAAGGCCGTCGTTTCTTCCGGTAGCCTTGGTTAGCATTATGCCGCCTTCAATAAGGGCAATAAACGCCAGGGCAAAAGTAGGGATGTCTATTTTCTTCCGGAGCTGTTTCAGTTCCTGGCCTTCCTTAATAACACCTTCAATGTTGCGCTGCCATCGGTGCAGGGCAAGTACTACTTTTTTGCGCAGCTCGGGGTGTGTATCGTCTGCTTCGGTAGCGGTGTTTAATACCGGGCAGCCGTTAAGCAAAACAGGGGCAAGATCTGGGTTGCTAAAAATGGTAAGGTATACCAATAGCTTATCGGTAGCTTTTTGGTGCTCCTTCATTTTTGCGGCCACCACAGTATTTATCTGTGCAAAATTATAGTCAAATGCCGCCAGGGCCACTTCGTCTTTATTTTCAAAATTGCCATAAATGCCGCCACGCGTTAGCCCGGTAACCTCGGTAATATCGTTAAGCGATGTGCCTGCAAAACCTTTTTTATTAAAAAGGGGTGCGGTTTTTTCTATAATATGCTGCCGAGTACGTTCTGCTTTTGTCATGCGTGTTGGTTTTACGATACAAAAATAAACCATTTGGTATATTAAATAGTTATTTATGGTATTATTTATTTTTATAGTGCTATTTAGGAGATATTTAAGTTGTATCACAGAGATACCCAAAGGCCACACGGAGTTGCACGGAGTTGCACGGAGTTGCAGTGTAGTGAAAGGTTGCGCTTTCGCGCGAGCACACAAAGCTGTACTGTGTAATAGGTGTAAGATTCTCACTCTGCTCTCTCATCGAAGATATTCTTCTCTAATTCTTCTTTAAGAATCTCTGTGTGTCCTTTTTGCATCTCTGTATTTATATTCATGCAGGCGGGTTAATCTTATGTTATTATCCATATACAGCTGCTAAAAAATGGGTATATTTGAGTGTATAATTTTTAAATAAAACAACCATGCAGATCAACATAAACACAGACAATCACATAGAAAACTCCGACAGGCGAGAAGTTTATTTTACAGATCTTTTAAAAGAAAAATTAAAACGTTTTGAAGATAACATTACAGCACTTGAAATTCATGTAACCGACGAAAACAGCAAAGACAGGACAAAGATAGCTGATATTAAATGTGTTATGGAAGCCCGTGCAAACGGTATGAAGCCCATGGCTGTTAGCTGCCATGCTGATACGGTTGAAAAAGCCATTGCCGGTGCTACTGATAAATTAAAACATCTTTTAGAACATACCTTTGATAAGCTAAAAAGCCACTAAATATATACAATCATTTATTTGATTTAAAGGCCTCCGGAATATTCCGGAGGCTTTTTTTATATCCTGTGTTTTTAAGTAACATTCGCTAAAAAAATGTTAAGGGTGGCTAATCGTTCTGCCACGCAGCAGATGATGCCTAACTTTAATGGCCTATCATAAAAATTATACATTATGACTATGGACAACCGTTTACTCTACTACATTATTTTTAGCATTGCCGGGCTTGTACTGGTTTTTACCGTGGCCTTTTTTGTACTGCGCAAAGTGGGCAAAGACCCGGCTAACGTACTGCCGGTTAATTTTGCTTACCGCATAAGGCTGCCCCTGTTCTTGTTTTTCATGGCCATAGCCATCAGGGTGGGCACTTCGGGTGGGTTTATTGCCGCGCCCTATGCGGCTTATACCGGCCATGCGGCCACACTGTTGCTTATACTCAGTTTTACATGGCTTATACTCCTTTTTGCACGCATCGTTAAAAACGGATTTATAAAAAAATATGACATTACCGCTGCCGATAACCTTAATGCAAGGCGCGTGCATACACAGTTTAGCATACTGGAGCGCGTGGTGGTTTTTATAGTTATTACCCTGGCTGTTGGCGCCGCGCTCATGAGTTTTGAAAGCATAAGGGCTGTAGGGGTTAGCTTTTTGGCCTCGGCCGGTATTGCCGGTATTATTATTGGATTTTCGGCACAAAAGGCACTGGGCACACTGCTGGCCGGCATCCAGATAGCCATTACACAGCCCATAAGGCTTGATGATGTGGTTATTGTAGAAGGCGAGTGGGGCAGGATAGAAGAAATTTACCTCACCTATGTGGTGGTATGCATTTGGGATAAGCGCCGCCTGGTGGTGCCTACCACCTATTTTATAGAAAACCCGTTTCAAAACTGGACACGCAACAGCGCAGATATTATGGGCACCGTATTTATATATGCCGATTTTAGGCTGCCCATAGAACCGCTGCGCAATGAGCTTACACGCCTTTTGCAGAGTACACCGCTGTGGGATGGCAATGTAAATGTGCTGCAGGTTACAGATGCCAAGGCCGAAGGCATGGAAATAAGGGCCCTGGTTAGCACAAAAGACTCGTCTACCGGTTGGGATTTAAGGGTTTTTATCCGCGAAAAGCTCATTTATTTCATACAGCAAAATTATCCTGAAAGCCTGCCTAAAACCCGTATAGAGGTGCCTGGCTATACTAATGTTTAATACAAATACCATACGTATGGAAAACCTACACGATTACCTGCCCCAAAGTATAGCGGGCAAAAATGCACTGGTAACCGGCGGTAGTACCGGCATAGGCCGGGCCATTGTGCTTTTACTGGCTCAAATGGGGGCCAATGTGGTTTTTTTAGGCCACAATGCACAGCATGTTCAGGATGCCCTGGCCGATGCTCAGGCGGTTGCCAAAGGGAAAGTACACGGCTTTGTGGCCGATACTGCAAAAGAGGAAGAGATTGCCCGCATTTTTAACGAAGCTGATGCTCATCTTAACGGCCTTGATATACTGGTTAATAACGCCGCAGTGGGCTACGGCAATGTAACCGAAGGCAACTATGCCGACTGGCACCGCGTGCTTAATATTAACCTGCTGGGCTATTTAGCGTGTACCGCCGCTGCATTGCAGCGCATGCAGGCAAAAGGGGCGGGCCATATAGTAAACATAGGCTCTATGAGTGCTGACAGACGAGAGGAAACCGGTAGCGTATATGTGGCAACAAAGGCAGGGATACAGGCCTATAGCGAGGCACTGCGCAAAGAGGTAAACAAGCAGGGCATTAAGGTTACCCTTATTGAGCCCGGTGCCGTAGATACCGATATGCAGCAAAAAACCACCGCCGAAAAAGTACAAATAGTAGCTCAGGAAAAAATGCTTGAGGCAAATGATGTAGCAGTGGCCGTGCTGTATGCTCTGTGCCAGCCAAAACGCTGTGATGTGGTAGAGCTAAAAATCAGGCCGCACATGCAGCTTATTTAATGTAAACATGCTTAAAATAGTGCTAACTTTTTGCATCTTTGTATAACCATGCATTTTAGCTAACCTTATGCGGCAGTTTTATACTTTTTTAGCGTGTTTCAGCACACTTTTTACAGCCTTCGCTCAAATTGAGCCTGTGCAGCAGGATACCGTTGCCGTTAAAACGGATAGCGTGCCGGCTTTTGCCGACCCTTATTATCGCGAAGACCAGTTTTATGCCACCATAAACTACAACCTTATACAGGGCAAACCCGAAGGCTATTCGCAATACTCGTTTTCTACCGGGCTTGGTGTAGGCTTTTTAAGAGACATGCCTCTAAACAAGCGCCGCAACCACTCTATTGCGCTGGGGTTGGGGTATTCTTACAACAATATTAAGCACAACCTGGCGGTAACGCAGGAAAACGGCAAAAATGTATACGCGCTTAAAGATGAAGGTACGTTTGAAAAAAACAAGCTTGTACTGCATTACCTGGAAGCGCCCTTGGAGTTCCGCTGGCGTAATTCAGATTCTATAACCCACCAGTTTTGGCGTGTATATGCGGGTTTTAAAGTCAGTTACCTGTTTTATGATAAAGCCCAGTACAAACCCGATACCGGCGGTAATTATAAAGTTATAAACGACCCTAACATGAACCGTATTCAGTATGGCGCCTATCTTTCTGCCGGCTGGAATACCTGGAATTTTTATGGCTATTATGGCTTTACACCAATATATGACACCGCCATGATTGATGGCGAACGCCTAAAAATGCATACCGTTAAAATAGGGCTTATCTTTTATATCCTCTGATTTTACAAGATCAGGTTACCCCAACAGCCATACAAACCATAAACCCACCTGGGGTACAATGCCTATAAGCGTACCCAGAATCAGCTCGTTTATGGTGTGTGCCCGTGCTAAAAGGCGAGATGAGGCCACAAAGCCACAGCAAAGTATTATAAGGGCTATTAGGCTTAAAAACTGCAGGTGGTAATAGGCCGAAAGGCTTATTATAAACATTGTAAAAGAGGTTATACCCAGCATGTGCAGGCTTGCCTTAAACCCGGCTAAAACCAGTGCCAGTGCCGCAACTATGCTTATAAGCATCCCTAAAAAATAGTAATACAGCTCCGGAACCGATATGCCTTTAAGGCTGTATTCGGCTAACATAAGCAACAGTAGTGCATACAGGGCAAGGGGAAGCCTGCGCTCTTTTTTATCGAGCAGTATTTTAGATTTGATTTTGCCTAAAGACCGCAGCAGGTAAAAAAAGCTTATGGGCAGCAAAACGGTAAGTATTAGCACCTGTATAAACACAAGGTATACTTCGGGCCCATGGTAGTAGCCCCGCGTTACAAAAAAGAAAAACAGTGTAGCATACACCGGTATAAATAACGGATAAAATATGTAGCTAAAAGAGCGTAAAAAGCCTTTCATGCCTTATATTTTCTTGCGCATGCGTGCCACCGGAATATCCAGTTGCTCACGATATTTGGCAATGGTGCGTCGGGCTATGGGGTAGCCACGTTCTTTTAGCATGTCGGCCAGTTTATCATCGGGTAGGGGTTTGCGCTTGTCCTCTTCCTCAATAACATTTTTAAGTATGTTCTTGATTTCAATAGTACTTACTTCATCGCCCTGGTCATTTGTCATCGACTCGCTAAAAAACTCTTTAATTAGCTTGGTACCATAAGGGGTTTCTACATACTTACTGTTTGCCACACGGCTTACGGTACTAATGTCAAGGCCCACCATGTCGGCAATGTCTTTCAGGATCATGGGTTTTAGCTTAGACTCGTCGCCATCTAAAAAGTACTCTTCCTGATAGTGCATAATGGCATTCATGGTAACAAACAGGGTTTCCTGCCTCTGGCGGATGGCATCTATAAACCACTTGGCGCTGTCCAGTTTTTGTTTAATAAACTGCACGGCATCCTTTTGCTGGTTGCTTTTATCGCGGCTGTCTTTATAGCTTTGCAGCATTTCCTGGTAGTCTTTGCTTACGTGCAGCTCCGGTGCATTACGTCCGTTAAGGGTAAGCTCCAGTTCGCCATCGGTAATCTTGATGGCAAAATCAGGTATTACATGCTCTATGGGCCTGGCATTGCTTTCATAAGCGCCGCCCGGCTTGGGGTTAAGCCTTTCAATCTCGTCTATGGCATGGCGAAGCTGTTCCTGCTTAATGTCATATTTAGAGATAAGCTTATCATAATGTTTTTTGGTAAACGCCTCAAACTGATGTTCTAAAATATCAATAGCCAGCTCTATAGACGGGGTGGGGGTTTTGCTTTTAAGTTGCAGCAGCAGGCACTCCTGCAGGTCGCGTGCGCCCACGCCGGCCGGTTCTAACTGGTGTACAATGTGTAGTATGTGTTCTACCGTTTTTTCATCGGTATATACACCTTGTGTAAAGGCAAGGTCGTCTACAATATCGCTTACGGTGCGCCTTATATAGCCCATGTCATCAATGCTGCCCACTAAAAATTCGGCAATCTCCCTTTCGTCATCGCTTAAAATAAAGGTGTTAAGCTGGTCAGTAAGGCTTTGGTGAAAGCTAATGGTAGCGGCAAACGGCATACTGCGGTCGTCATCGTCATCGCTATAGTTATTGGCCTGTAGCTTGTAGCCCGGGGTTTCATCGTCGCTAAGGTATTCGTCTATGTTAATCTCGTCGGTATCAATGCGCTCGCCTTCATAATCATCATAGTCGTCATAACTATCATCGTTGTTGTCAAACTCATCGCGCTCATTTTCAAATTCGTTTTCCATACCACCTTCAAGGGCAGGGTTTTCTACCATCTCCTCTTTCAGGCGCTGCTCAAAAGCCTGCGTAGGCAGCTGTATCAGCTTCATGAGTTGAATTTGCTGTGGCGATAATTTTTGCGATAACTTTAATTGTAAATGTTGCTTGAGCATAATAAAAACGGTAATTTGTACAGGATAAATTTACAAAAAACTGATTTGAAATATGCAGCCTTTACCATAAAATTAATAACGAATACATTTGGGGTATACTTTTTGAGGGGAGGGGCAGCTATTTTACTCTTTCAGCGGTAAATTCCTCTGCAATTATATATGACTGTCCAAGATTGAAATCATAAGGTGATACATCTTCGTTTCCGAATATCAGGATTTTAGTATGAGGCCTGTCGTTATAGCCTTTATCTTCGCCAGTTTCATAACTTGTTATTTTGAAAGTAAGATTTTGATCTGTACAAATTTGTCGAATACCTTTTTCCAGAGAAGAAGGTATGTAAAATACCTTTCCGGTTTTAAACATGTAGCTTTTAAAGCTCATAAAAATATCATTTATATTTATCCAGTTACCTGCTTCTTTTTCCAGCAGAATTAATAAATCAAATGTAAATTTAGAAATATCATGGGGTGTGCCTTTAATTTCACATTCCAGCTGATCTTCCATATACAGCCATAGTAGCGGATGTTTTTCAAGGATTTTCATTTTTGGATATGGCATCATTATGTCGTAATCAAAACCTTTAATTCTTTCGGTGTTTTTGCATATGATCTTCCATTCTTCATATTCAACAAAGTCGTCGTAACTAGCTTGAGTTATTGAGAGTATAAATTCAGATATTTTAGTTTTTGAATTAAGTGAATATGACTCAAGTTTTAAATTACAGTTTTGATAAAACTCGTCAGTATTAGTGTATGTAATTAGGTCTTGAATCATGATTATTGTTTTTCAAATATATTAAAAGCTTTCCAATCGGGAGGCCTGTATATTAAAAGGCTGCGTTTTGTGGTGTCCTGATAATATTATCAGCTTTTCATCTCTTCTTCTGTAAAAGGATCTTTAAATGTTTTCATAATTGTTAATTTAGATAAAGATATTAAAGTTGAGATTCCTCCTTCGTCGGAATGACAGCACATCTACATTATAAAAAAAGCCTCCCAAATCTGGAAGGCTTCTGTATATTAAAAGGCTGCGTTTTGCCGTGTCCTGATGATATTATCAGCTTTTCATCTCTTCTTCTGTAAAGGGATCTTTATGTGTTTTCATATTGTTTATTTTAATAAAGATATCAAAAATTGGGATTCCTCCTTCGTCGGAATGACAAACAGAACTCTATAATATATAAAAAAGCCCCCAATCTGGAAGGCTTCTGTATATTAAAACTCTGCGTTTTGCGGTGTCCTTGGGAAGGGAATCACATCACGAATGTTAGTCATGCCGGTTACAAACAGCACCAGGCGCTCAAAGCCAAGGCCAAAGCCACTGTGTACTGCCGTGCCAAAGCGGCGGGTGTCAAGGTACCACCACAGCTCTTTTTCGTCAATACCCAGGGCGGCAATTTTTTGTTGCAGCACATCAAGGCGTTCTTCACGCTGAGAGCCACCCACAATTTCGCCAATGCCGGGGAACAGGATATCCATAGCGCGTACGGTTTGCCTGTCATCCGGAGTATCATCATTAAGCCTCATGTAAAACGCTTTGATTTTTGCAGGGTAATCAAATAAAATTACCGGGCACTTAAAGTGCTTTTCAACCAAAAAGCGCTCATGCTCGCTTTGCAGGTCGGCACCCCACTCGTCTATAATATAGTTGAATTTCTTGTTCTTGTTGGGCTTGCTGTTCCTAAGTATGTCTATGGCCTCAGTATAGCTCACGCGTTTAAAGTTATTCTCTAAAACAAAGTTAAGCTTGTCCAGCAGGCTCAGTTCGCTGCGCTCTGCCATTGGTTTAACCTTCTCTTCATCCGTCAGGCGCTGATCCAGGAATTTAAGGTCGTCCGGGCATTTATCAAGCGCATACTTAATAACATACTGAATGAAATCCTCGGCAAGGTCCATGTTGGCATCCAGGTCGTTAAAGGCAACTTCAGGCTCTACCATCCAAAATTCGGCCAGGTGGCGGCTGGTGTTCGAGTTCTCTGCACGGAAGGTTGGGCCAAAGGTATATACCTGCCCAAGCGCCATAGCATACGTCTCGGCTTCAAGCTGTCCAGATACCGTAAGGTTGGTTTCTTTGCCAAAAAAGTCTTCTTTATAATCTACCTTGCCTTCTTCGTTTAGCGGTGGGTTAACAGCCGGCAGCCCCGTTACACGGAACATCTCGCCTGCGCCCTCAGCGTCAGATCCTGTTATGATGGGTGTGTTTAC